>NZ_JBXCJE010000017.1:0-56554 GCF_056786535.1 Sporosarcina sp. Y352 | reverse complement strand
AGGTCACACCCGTTCCCATACCGAACACGGAAGTTAAGCTCTTCAGCGCCGATGGTAGTTGGGGGTTTCCCCCTGTGAGAGTAGGACGTCGCCGGTCTCAAAGTAAAGTCATTGCCTTCGGGTAATGGCTTTTTTTATGTTTATATAAGATTTTAACCAAAGGTTATATTGATGGCATACATAAAATGTAAATGGCTTGGCGCAGAGGCGTCCATTTTTGAGGGAGATACAATTGGGAGTTTGGATTTTAGATTGTTTGGTGCTTTGGGGAGGCATCCAAACAGCGTCGAAGCGATATTAACAGGATTTATTGATACTCTTACCTATCTATAGTCGTATATAATAGAAGGAAGAAAAGGGAGTGGAAATTGTATTGAAAAGTTCTGAACGTCCACTTGTTGAGGCAATAACCAAATTTAAAGATGCAAATCCGATTTCATTTCACGTGCCGGGACACAAGCATGGAATGCTTTCTGGATTACCTTCCGAACTGCAGGGAGCACTTCAATATGACTTCACTGAATTAAAGGGACTTGATGATCTCCATGAACCGAATGGTGTTATTGAAAAGGCGCAGCAGAAGCTGGCTTCGTTGTACGGTTCCGACCGTAGTTTTTTTTTGGTGAATGGCACAACCGTAGGAAATCTGGCAATGGTTTATGCAACTTGCCGTGCAGGAGATACTGTTATCGTTCAGCGTAACGCGCATAAGTCGATTTTCCATGCTATTGAGTTGACGGGGGCCCGACCTGTGTTTGTATCTCCAGCTTGGGATGAAGCAACCAAGACAGCTGGCACTGTGACGTCTGCGCAAGTTAACAAGGCGCTCCAGGCGTTTCCAGAGGCAGTAGCTGTTATTCTGACTTACCCCACCTATTACGGCATAACAGGTTTGGAGCTGGAAGAAACAATCAGACTTTGTCATATGAATGGAGTGCCTGTATTGGTGGACGAGGCACACGGAGCACACTTTGTCGTAGGTGAACCGTTCCCGCGTTCGGCATTGGAGATGGGAGCGGATATAGTCGTGCAATCAGCACATAAGACGTTACCGGCTATGACGATGGCCTCATTTCTACATATGCGCACTAATTATATATCTTCGGAGAAAGTTGCTTCTTATTTAGGGATGTTACAATCTAGCAGTCCCTCTTATTTACTGATGGCTTCACTTGATGATGCCCGAGCTTTCGCGGAATCCTTTAGTAAAGAAGATAAAGATAAGTTTATGGAACGGCGTGAAATTTTTATCAAACAACTCAATCTCATTCCGCGACTTCTAACGATTAAAACGGATGATCCCTTAAAACTTATTTTACGAGTAGAGGGTTGTTCAGGCTTTGATCTGCAGAAGCGGCTGGAAGCGGTAGGGGTATTCGGGGAACTGGCAGACCCTTATCAGGTGTTATTTGTTTTACCGCTATTGAAATCAGAACTATTTTATCCCTTTGCTGAAACTTGCAACAGCATCAAGACTGCGGTTGTGGGTCTGCCTGCAACAGAAAATACTGAGGGGATAGAAGATCTAGCCCTAGACGAAGAAGAGTTGACTTGCCTAGCTTATACATCTGATGAAATGGCTCATATGGAAGTAGAATGGATTCCTTACAAAGAGTCAGTGAATCGTGTTGCGGCGGAGTCGATTACTCCATATCCGCCTGGTATACCCCTCTTGATCCGTGGGGAAACTGTAAGTGAAGCACATATCCAATCACTGGACAAACTACTTCAAATGGGGGCAAAGTTCCAGGGATCCATTCAAATTGATGAAAAACAGATAATTGTGGTAAAGAATAGAGCGGAGGAATAATATGATACTGGAAGGTCAATTCATTTCGTTTGAAGGTCCTGAAGGGGCCGGTAAGACAACTGTTATTAAAGAGGTTTATGAACGCTTGAAGAATGAAGGGAAACAGGTTATCTTGACACGTGAACCTGGCGGAATAAGAATTGCGGAAAAAGTCCGTGAGATTATTCTGGATAACGATCATCAGGAAATGGATGCCAAAACGGAAGCGCTTCTTTATGCGGCTGCTAGAAGGCAGCATCTCGTTGAAAAGGTTGTTCCGGCACTCAGGGAAGGAACAATTGTCTTGTGCGATCGTTTTGTCGATAGCTCATTAGCCTATCAGGGGCATGCCCGCGGACTTGGAATCGATGAGGTTCTATCTATTAACGAGTTCGCTATAGGTGACACAATGCCTGACTTGACAGTGTTCTTCGATATCAATCCAGAAGCAGGACTTGCGCGAATTGCAGCAAACGAAATGCGCGAAGAGAATCGATTGGATAAAGAGAGTCTGCATTTCCATGAGCTGGTTTACGAGGGGTATCTAGAACTTATTCGGCGGTATCCCGAACGAATAAAAGTTACAGATGCTTCGCTCTCTCAAGAGCAGGTAACGGAAAATATTTGGGAAATCGTATGCGCCCAACTCATTAAAAAGTCAGATTCATGATATAATGGTTGGAAAGCGGAAAAGGGGAGATTATCGTGAAATTGATTGTAGCAGTTGTACAAGATCAGGATAGTAACCGATTATCTACGGCTTTAACCAAAGGAGACTTCCGGGCAACGAAATTAGCCAGTACGGGAGGATTTCTTAGATCTGGAAATACGACGTTCCTAATCGGGACCGACGAAACCCTTGTTCCGAAGGCACTAGAACTTATTCGGGAAAATTGCCGTTCACGCGATCAAATGGTAGCACCTGTTTCGCCAATGGGCGGAAATGCTGATTCATATATTCCATATCCAGTTGAAGTTGAAGTTGGTGGCGCTACGGTATTTGTCCTTCCAATCGAACATTTCCATCATTTTTGATGGACAGAGGTGAGCCGAAATGAAAGTCAATGGTGATTATAGAGCTGGACTTGATAAGACGCGAAATGATCCCTTGCAGGCATCACAAGGCGGAACACGTTTTGGTCAGATGGTTGTTAAACAGGAGCAGCGTCTTCAAGGTGAGCAAATTACTAGGCTTCTCGGAGATATTTCATCGGCCGGGGACCGAATTGCCCGTTCACGAAACTTGCGTGATATGGCCAAATTCAAAATGCTCATTAAGCGCTTTTTAAAAGAAGCCGTTGAATCTGGAATGGGGCTTAAACAATCCCACTCATGGAATCAGTTCGGTGAAGGGCGCCGATTAAAACTTGTTGAAACGATTGACGATCGATTAATTGAACTGGCAAATGATTTATTGGACGAAGAAAAAACATCCGTTGATTTATTAGCCAAAATAGGAGAAATCAAAGGGCTTCTTATTAATCTATACATGTAATCCCGTGCTTTCTATCGCTTAGAAACACGGTTTTTTTTGAACACGGGGGAGGTGTGGTTAACATGACAGAAGAAGGTACTGACCGGCTGGTGCGGGAACAGAAAATAGTAATTCAACGCTTAAGTTCTTCGCATAAAAATGGACGGATTGGACATGCGTACATGTTTGATGGCGAGCGTGGAACTGGGAAAGAAGCTGCAGCCATTTTTTTTGCAAAACTGCTCCTTTGTATTAACCCCGAAAAATCTGTTCCATGTGAAACATGCCATTCCTGCCGTCGTGTTTCATCCAGCAATCATCCTAACGTAACGCTCATCCAACCAGACGGACAAGATATCAAAAAAGATCAGATGTCCGATCTTGTTTTCAGTATGACGAAAAAGGGTTATGAAGCAGGCAAGAAAATATATATAATTAGTAGGGCAGATCGGATGAATGTTGCTGCAGCGAATACGCTTCTTAAGTTTCTTGAAGAACCTGAAGGGGATGTAACGGCAATTTTACTAACCGATTCGTATCAATCGATTTTGTCTACGATCCAATCGCGGTGTCAACGCGTATCTTTTTTACCACCTTCTAGAGAAATAATGATTGGTCAGCTTGTTGAAAAGGGAATTACTCCATCAATGGCGGCGACGGTTTCGATGGTAACAGCCAATCAGGAAGAAGCATTTCGGCTAGCAGGCGATGATCAATTTGCACACATACGAAAAACAGTGGTAAAATTGGTTGAAGCATCGGATCGACATGTCCATGAAGCGTTATTGTTCATCCAATCAGAATGGGTCCCTTTAATCAAAGAGAAGGAAGATACTGAAAGCGGACTCGACTTGCTTCTCTATGCATATAGAGATGTAGTCGCTTCTAAAGCGGGATTGCAGTCAACGGCGGCATTTCCTGATCAGCAAGAACTTATTAAAGGTCTTTCGATGAAGATGACATATAGCCGTTTGTCTGCTAACATGGAGGCAATATTGCGAGCCAAAAAGCAATTACACGGCAATATGAATCGCACGCTTTTAATGGAACAATTGGTGCTCAGCATGCAGGAGGGGTTACTTGTTGTATAAAGTTGTAGGAGTCCGTTTTAAAAAAGCGGGTAAAATATATTATTTCGATCCACTCGATTACGCTTTCGATGAAGGGGACTATGTCATCGTTGAAACCGCGCGAGGAATCGAATACGGTAAAGTTACAGGTAAAGTAAGAGAAGTCGGTGAAAATGATGTGGTCTTGCCACTCAAAAAAATTATTCGTCCCGCACAAACCGAGGACCTCGAAAAAGTGGAGGAAAATCTACTCGAAGCTGAGAGGGCTTTTAGCACAGGTGTAGAAAAAATCGTTGAACATAAGTTGGAAATGAAGTTAGTTGATGTCGAGTATACATTCGATCGAAACAAAATTGTCTTCTATTTTACAGCAGAAGGCCGTGTAGATTTCCGAAACCTTGTTAAAGACCTTGCTTCGATTTTCCGCACGCGTATTGAACTACGTCAGATAGGCGTACGCGATGAAGCGAAGATGCTTGGGGGTATTGGTCCTTGTGGTCGGATGCTGTGTTGTTCGACATTCCTTGGTGATTTTGAGCCGGTTTCTATAAAAATGGCTAAGGATCAGAATTTATCACTTAATCCATCGAAAATTTCAGGCTTATGTGGGCGGCTTATGTGTTGCTTGAAATATGAGAATGATGATTACGAAGAGGCAAAAGCAATGATGCCGGACATTGGTACACGTGTCCAAACAGCAGAGGGACCAGGGAAAGTTGTCGGACTGAATTTACTTGAACGCCTTCTTCAAGTAAGTATGACAGACCAGGACTTGGTTCTAGAATATACATTGGAAGAGATAGTAGAGCAACAAAAAAATATAGCTCAATTGATGAAATAATGGGGTGGGATAGTTGAAAGAAAGGAACTTTCTGGATAGGGTTATGGAATTCGAGCAAGAACTCGAATCTATGCAAAAGCAATTCCGCGAATTGATTGGATTCGTCGCGCAGATGACGGAAGAGAACCATTCGCTTCAACTCGAAAACCATCATTTGCGCAAGCGGCTTGAAGAAATGGATAAACAAATGAATGAACAAACAGAAGAAATTATCAATACGCGCAAGCATCGGAAAAAACCGAATACGATAGATGTTGGCGAAGGTGTCGATAATTTGGCACGCCTGTATAACGAAGGGTTCCACGTCTGCAATGTCCATTACGGAGGTAGTCGTAAAGGGGAAGACTGTCTGTTCTGTCTCTCTTTTCTAAATAAACAAAACGTATGAAATGAGCCGATCCTATTATAATGTAGGCGTCGGCTTTTCTTTTATTCTTTGTACGCTAGGCACTTTACGGATTTTTTAAAATGGGGGAAATTATTATGGATGAATTTTTACAAGATGATGAGCGGCTTGATTATTTATTGGCTGAAAATTTACGGATAATCCAAAGCCCGTCCGTATTCTCATTTTCCCTGGACGCAGTATTGCTTGCAAGATTTGCATATGTTCCGATACGTGCTGGAAAAATTGTAGACTTATGTGCCGGTAATGGAGCAATTCCATTGTTTTTAAGTGCAAGAACAAACGCTGATGTTATTGCCGTTGAATTGCAGGAACGTTTGGCGGGAATGGCTCAAAGAAGTGTTAGATACAATGGGTTAGAAAGTAGAATTCGAATCGTTAATGACAACGTTATCGGAATCGCAGCAAAAATAGGTTCTGAAAAGTACGACACAGTGACTTGTAATCCCCCGTATTTCCCTTCAAATGAAGCCAGCGAAAGGAACTTATCCGAGCATCTGGCGATTGCCAGACATGAAATCCATTTGAAACTTGACCAAGCTATCCAATCAGCGAGTGAATTGTTAAAACAGGGTGGAAAAGCAGCATTTGTTCATCGTCCCGGGCGCTTACTCGATATAGTCACTGCAATGCGTGCCAATCGTTTGGAACCTAAGCGGATTCAATTTGTTTATCCCAAAGAGGGCAAAGAAGCGAATACATTATTAATTGAGGGGATAAAAGACGGCAAACCCGACTTGAAAATACTGCCGCCCCTCTATGTATACGGTGCTGACAATGAATACACGGAAGAAGTGAGGCGCCTCCTTTATGGAAAAAACGAGTGAGCATCTTTTCTATGTTTTAGAATGCAACGATGGCTCTTATTACGCCGGTTATACGAATGATTTAGAAAAACGGGTTCGTGTACATAATGAAGGGAAAGGCGCGAAGTATACCCGTGCAAAAAAACCTGTCCGCTGTATTTATCATGAAAGCTTTGAAACAAAACGTGAAGCAATGCAGGCGGAATATCAGTTCAAACAACTGAAAAGAGATGCCAAAGAAAATTATATTGGAAAGAGGCGTAATGTCGATGAAGTCACAAAAAAGTGCTGAGCTGGGCGGCGGAAAACTATTTTTGGTCGGGACACCAATTGGCAATCTGGAAGACATGACATATCGTGCAATTCGTATATTGAATGAAGTCGATACGATTGCAGCAGAAGATACGCGAAATACGATCAGGTTGTGTAATCACTTTGAAATTAAAACGCCTCTTATAAGTTATCATGAACATAATATAGAATTTGGTGGAGAAAAGATTTTGACACTACTGGAAGACGGAAAGTCAGTAGCACTTGTCAGTGATGCTGGTATGCCTTGTATTTCTGATCCGGGCGCGGATATTGTGTCTAAAGCGATTGGTGCAGGCTATGATGTAGTACCTGTTCCTGGCGCAAATGCGGCAATCAGCGCATTGGTGGCATCGGGATTGGTACCGCAGCCCTTTCTGTTTTACGGTTTTTTATCGCGCCAGAAAAAAGCGCGGACGATTCAATTAGATCATTTAAAGCAGCGGGAAGAAACAGTTATTTTGTATGAGGCTCCTCACAGGTTGAAGGAAAGTTTACGTGCGCTACAAGATAGCTTTGGTGGACAACGTTCAGTTGTTCTGGCAAGGGAACTAACAAAGCGTTTTGAAGAATTTCTTCGCGGCACGCTTGAAGAGGCTGTAATATGGGCAGAATCGAATGAAATACGAGGCGAGTTCTGTATAGTCATTGAAGGCAGTGACGGGGTAATTGTTGAAGAGCAACAAGCGTGGTGGCATGACTTGGATATACATGCACATGTAACCGAATTAATAGAACAAAAAGGGCTTCGTTCAAAAGAGGCAATCAGGGAAGTGGCAAATGAACGCGGATTAAGCCGTCGGGATGTTTATAAAGAGTTTCATGTCGAAATTGATTGAAGTAAAAGAGTATGAAAATATAAGAAAAAAGTCCGAAACGGATAACCGTTCTGGACAATGATGGTTAATGATTATTTTTGTAAGCTTTCTTCAATTTCTTTGATTAGTTGTTTTGCGCCTTCTGGGCTCAAAATCAATTTACCATCAATCAAACTTAAATTGTCGTCAGACACATCGCCCGTAATGGAGCATGTCATGTTAGGCATATATTTCTTCAAGATGATTTTATCTTCATCAACGTAAATTTCCAAAGCGTCTTTTTGTGCGATACCAAGTGTACGACGTAGCTCAATCGGAATAACAACCCGTCCGAGTTCATCGACCTTTCTTACAATACCAGTGGATTTCATAGCTAAACTCCTTTCAAAACAATTATTTTCGTCAAAATTCGACATAATTCGCTTGCTGTTTTCCATCATACCAAATCTTCCAATTTACGTCAATACATCTTATTAGAAACTATGAGAAAAATAGTAGTTTCTTGTAAAGAACATATTTTAGACATAAAAATTTCAAAGAGATATGTTGAATTAAAGAAATTCTTTGGATTGGTTTAGAGCGCAGACATGCCTTCCGTCAGTCTTATACAACTTGTTACCTCTGAAAAGAAGCCTTCGCTCGGTTAACACCAATACATGTGCAAATATAATGAAAGCGGCTGTTGCCGGGTTATTTCATTGTGTCGATGGGATCCTTTCGATAGAATAGAGAATATATACTTACACACTGGAGGAATAGTCTTGGCTGATTTGAATAAGACATTTTATATTACAACACCTATTTATTATCCGAGTGGTAAATTCCATATTGGTACCGCTTATACAACTGTGGCTTCTGATGCGATGGCACGTTATAAACGTCAACGCGGATTTGATGTCCATTTCTTGACTGGAATGGATGAACACGGTCAAAAGATACAGGAAAAAGCTGATGAGGCCGGATTACCTCCCCAGGAATACGTTGATGGTATCGCTGAAATAGCGAAAAAAGTCTGGAGCATTATGGACATTTCCTATGACGATTTCATTCGCACGACGGAAGAACGTCACAAAGAGGGCGTTGAAAAGATTTTTAAGACTTTTCTCGATAATGGTGACATATATAAAGGTGAGTATGAAGGATGGTATTGCCTACCTTGTGAAACGTATTTTACGGAAGGACAGCTTGAAGATGGAAATTGTCCTGACTGTGGACGTCCAGTCCAAAAAGTAAAAGAGGAATCGTACTTCTTTAATATGAAGAAATATGCAGACAGACTATTGAAGTATTACGAAGACAATCCGAAGTTTATCGAACCCGAATCTCGGAAGAATGAAATGATTAATAACTTTATTAAACCTGGCCTTGAAGACCTCTCTGTTTCCCGTATGTCGTTTGACTGGGGTATAAAAGTTCCGAAAGACCCGAAACATGTCATTTATGTGTGGGTCGATGCACTGACAAACTACATTAACGCACTCGGTTATCAGACCAAAGACGATTCATTATTTAATAAATACTGGCCGGCAGACGTCCATGTCGTCGGAAAAGACATTGTCCGTTTCCATACGATTTATTGGCCAATTTTTTGCATGGCACTTGATTTGCCTTTACCAAAAAAAGTATTTGCACATGGCTTCATCATGATGAAAGATGGAAAAATGTCGAAATCCAAAGGGAACGTCGTCTATCCTGAAATGCTCGTTGAACGTTATGGACTGGATGCGACACGTTATTTCTTACTTCGCGAGCTACCATTTGGTCAAGACGGTGTATTCTCACCCGAATCTTTTGTTGAACGGACGAATTATGACCTAGCAAATGATCTCGGGAATTTATTGAACCGCTCCATATCGATGATTAATAAGTACTTTGACGGAGAAATTCCAACAGAAGACATTGTCGCGACAGAATTCGATAAGAGTTTGACGGATTTCATGACAATTACAGTCGAGAAATATGAAACTTCAATGGAGAATATGCAATTCAGTACAGTTCTTGGTGATCTGTGGGCGCTCATATCACGGACTAACAAATATATCGATGAGACCTCGCCATGGGTACTAGCGAAAAATGAAGAAGATAAAGGCCAACTGGCATCGGTAATGCTACATCTTGCCACGTCGCTTCGCCACATCGCTGTGTTATTGCAACCGTTCATGACGGAAGCACCGAAACAGATTATTTCACAACTGGGTCTGGATGAAGGACTGCTTGCATGGGACACACTTGGTAACTTTACTAATATCCCAACAGGAACAAAAGTTGTAGAGAAAGGTGTACCGATTTTCCCGCGTCTGGATGCAGATGTAGAGGTCGTTTATATTCGCGATCAGATGGCAATCACGGCTCCTGCTGAAGCTGCCCCTATAGAAGAAGCTGTTAAAGTTGAAATTGAAGAGACAGTAGAAGCTGAGATTACAATCGATGATTTCATGAAAATCGATTTACGAGTTGCGACAGTAACCGCTTGCGAAAAAATCCCAAAAGCGGATAAACTGCTTAAATTACAACTGGACCTTGGCTATGAACAAAGGCAAGTTGTCTCAGGCATCGCGGAACATTACGAACCGGAATCACTTATTGGTGAGAAAGTAATCGTTGTTGCCAATTTGAAACCTGTTAAATTACGTGGGGAACTATCCCAGGGCATGATTTTAGCAGGGAAATCAGAAGGTACTTTAAAACTTGCAACAGTAGATCCTTCATTAGAAAACGGTGCCAAGGTTAACTAAGTTAAACTTTCGCAGGTTGCTTAAGAGTAGTTAAGCCAAAGTTCTAGAATAAAAAAGAATGAATAAAAACGGCGTCCCTCTTGGAAACGCCGTTTTTTCTTTCACTGCAATAAAACCGTTTTGTAATCGTATTGTTAAATGTGTGAGATGAAAAACATAATTCTTTGAATTACAATAAAACCATTGTGAGGCGAAAATAGATGTATATAGATACACATGTCCATTTAAATGCAGACCAGTATGAAGAAGATGTAGATGAAGTAATTCTACGAGCCCTTGAGGCTGGTGTGGAAAAAATGGTGGTTATTGGATTTGACCGCAAAACCATATTAAGGGCAATGGAACTAACTGAACAGCATGCCTTCATCTACGCGGTCGTTGGCTGGCACCCTGTAGATGCAATCGATTGTACCGAAGAGGATTTGGCATGGATAGAATCATTAACTGCGCACCCTAAAGTGGTGGGGATTGGAGAAACAGGTCTAGATTATCATTGGGATAAATCACCGAAAGACATCCAGCAGGAAGTGTTCAGGAAGCAGATTCGGCTCGCACAAAAAGTAAATCTTCCCATTATTATCCACAATCGGGATGCAACGGCGGATGTTATTCGTATCTTGAGAGAAGAGGAAGCGGAAAAAACGGGCGGAATCATGCATTGTTTCGGAGGAAGTGTCGAAACGGCAAGAGAATGCATCGACATGAACTTTATGATTTCGCTGGGTGGACCCGTAACTTTTAAAAACGCAAAAACACCGAAAGAAGTTGCTACCGAAATACCGCTTGAGCATTTATTAATAGAAACGGATGCGCCCTATCTCGCACCTCACCCTTACCGTGGAAAGCGGAACGAACCAGCTTGGGTGACCTTGGTTGCAGAAGAAATTGCGAGAATGAAAAATATTCCAGTTATGGAAGTTGCAGAAAAGACTACAAAAAATGCTTTGAAAGTATTTAACATTGATTGATTAAACGAACAGGAAGTTTTCCATCCTTTACATATGGAGAACTTCTTAAACTTGCAATGAATTAAGTCCAAATAGGTTGACACTCTGTAGACTTACCTTTATAATTTGCCGAGTACTGAAGGAGGAGTTTTTTTCATGCAAAAAAGCACGATGAAAAACCTGTTCTTTAAGTCATTGAGGGGTAAACGTTTAGCTATTACCGCAGTTTCACTTGCGCTATTCGTTACTGTTATTTCACTTGTTCTCTTTGAAGGAACAAAGAAATCGATCACGTTGGACGTGGACGGAGAAGAACTTAACATCAAGACACATGCACATACAGTAGGTAACCTTTTATCCGAGCAGGATATTAAAGTTGCCAAACATGATTTAGTGGCACCCTCAGTGAATACACCAATCGAAGATGGTTTATCGATCAGGTGGGAACAGTCGCAACAAGTCAAAATAAATGTCGACCAGGAAATCACATCCATATGGACGACTAATCATAAGGTGAAAGACGTACTAGCTGAAGCCGGTATTAAACTGACCGATTATGATGTTGTAAAACCCCAGATTCATGAACAACTTGGGGAAGATACCAGCATTGTCATTCAAAAAGCGTTTGAAGTAACGTTGAATGACGGAGGAAAAGAGAAGAAGGTCCAGTCACCTTCGACTACGGTCGCTGACTTTTTAAAGAGAGAAAACATTCAACTGAATGGAGACGATCGCCTGAACGGAAAGGCTGATGGTTACTTAAAGCCGGGTTCTATAGTGGAAATCGTACGAGTGGAAAAGGTCACCGATGTAGTGGAAGAACCGGCAAACTTTGTAGTTGAAACACGCAGCGATCCAACTTTACTGAAAGGACGGGAGAAAATCGTCCAGGCAGGAAAGAAAGGATTAGTTTCGCAAAAGTTTGAAGTAGTAAAAGAAAATGGAAAAGAAGTTTCCCGTAAGTTAGTAGATGAAAAACCGATTAAAGCATCACAAAAGAAAATTGTTGCAATCGGCTCCAAAGTAATAGTTGCAAGCGCAGCGACACCCTCATCAAAAAAGTCGTCTAACAAAACGGTTTCCCGTAACGACTCATCAGCCGGGGGCAAAGAGTTTTATGTGACGGCCACAGCATATACAGCAGGATGCAATGGTTGTTCAGGCATTACAGCTACAGGCATTAATTTACGTGCTAACCCGAACTTGAAAGTTATTGCAGTCGACCCGAGCGTTATCCCGCTCGGTTCAAAGGTATGGGTTGAAGGTTATGGACACGCGGTTGCAGGAGACACAGGTGGCGCAATCAAGGGCAAAAAGATAGATCTTCATGTTGCGACGAAAAGCGATGCTTATAAATTCGGCAGACGCCAAGTGAAAGTTAAAATTATCGATTGATATAACAATCCGCAGGACTCTAAGTAGTCCTGCGGATTATTGCGTTATGCCGAAGTATGATTGGTCACCTACATATCTGTACATACGCCTGTGTGCAGAGTAGAATTAGGGTAAGAACGCAATGGGAAAGAGGATTTTTGTGAACATTAAAGAAATTGTTGTTGTTGAGGGAAAGTCTGATACAGTTGCCTTAAAACGAGCTACAGGTGCAGATACGATTGAAACAAACGGTTCCGCAATCGATGAATTGACACTTATACGTATTCGCCATGCGCAGGAAACAAGAGGTGTCATCGTATTCACCGATCCCGACTTTCCGGGCAGAAGAATCCGCGCAATCATCGAAGAACGGATTCCGGGCGTTAAACATGCATTTCTTGAAAAAAAGTTGACCATAGCTAAAAATGGTTCAGGTGTCGGAATTGAGCATGCAGCCGATGAGGACATCCGGTCAGCGCTGCGTTCTGTTTATACAGTGGAGGATAAGCCAGTTGTTGATATCCCGTTTGCGGACTTGATGGAAGCGAGACTAATTGGTCATCCAGATGCAAAAAGGCGGCGTGAACGTTTGAGTGAATTGCTACAAATCGGCCCGGTAAATGGGAAAGGCTTAAAAAAGCGGCTTGAGATGTTCCGAATCGGTTATGAACGATTGGGAGAAACGTTGAAAGTTCTAGACAAGGAGGAGAAAGAAAATAATGAATAAAGATATAGCAACTCCGGTCAGGACGAAAGAGATTCTTGCCAAACACGGTTTTGCACTTAAGAAAAGTTTAGGGCAAAATTTCTTGATTGACCCAAATATTTTACGAAATATCATAACTCATGCAGGCCTGACGGAAAAAACAGGCGTTATTGAAATTGGTCCAGGAATAGGTGCACTGACTGAACATATTGCTAGAAGCGCGGGAAAAGTGGTGGCATTTGAAATTGACGGCCGTCTTTTACCGGTTTTGGAAGACACATTGTCTCCTTATAACAACGTTACGATTGTTCACCAGGATATTCTGGAGGTCGATCTTCTACAAGTGATGAAAGAACACTTTGCCGATTACGAGGATGTCGTTGTTGTTGCAAACTTGCCTTATTATGTGACAACACCGATTATCATGAAGTTCTTGATTGGTAAAGTTCCTATCTCAGGAATGGTTATCATGATGCAGAAAGAGGTAGCGGATCGAATTACTGCTGTTCCAGGGACGAAAGCTTATGGTTCGCTGTCAATCGCTATTCAGTATTATATGGATGCGGAAGTGGCTATGATTGTGCCTAAGACAGTTTTTATGCCACAACCAAACGTGGAATCTGCCGTTTTACATTTAACAAGAAAAGAATCTGCACCCGCTGAAGTGATTGATGAAGACTTCATGTTCGTTGTATCCAGAGGTTCATTTGTCCAACGGAGAAAAACGATCTTGAATAACTTGCAATCTTCATTGCCTGAAGGCAAATTAAAAAAAGAGCAGATATTGAAAGCGTTCGAACAAATAGGTATGGATCCAGGCAGACGAGGGGAAACACTGACAATTGCAGAATTTGCAAGTCTTTCCAATGCCTTGTACGAGGATTTCTTCATAAAGCGTAAGAAATAACGAAAAAAGAACATTTTTCACAATAAAATAAGCTTTTTCATAATAAAATGATTGACAAAGTACTTCAGCGATTGTTAAAATGGAGTTTTTAATTGACAGAACCTTTTTAAAGTGTTATGCTTATACTTAGTGAGGTGTAAGCGACGTGCCAAAAACATTAGCGGACATTAAGAAGTCATTGGATTCACATCTGGGTAAACGTTTGCATTTGAAAGCAAACGGCGGTCGGAAGAAGACGATTGAGAGAGCTGGAGTCCTGCGAGAAACATATCGTGCAGTATTCGTAGTTGAGCTTGACCAGGATGAAAATGCGTTTGAAAGAGTATCTTACAGCTATGCAGACATTTTGACCGAAGCGGTTGAAATAACAATTCTCGAGGGTGCAGATCCTACAGCATTCATAGTCAAATGATTACAGCATTTATGATTTAATACATTTTGTAAAGAAACACCTATACAGCCATTCAGAAATGAATGCCCTGTGGAGGTGTTTTTTATTTGATTTAGTCCATACTAAATTTGTCAGCCAAAAGGAGGAAAACCGAATGGCGAAAAAACGTGGTATTATGTCTGAGAGCTTAAAGGTAGAAATTGCCAAAGAGCTTGGATTTTACGATGTTGTTGAGCGGGAAGGTTGGGGTGGCATCAAATCACGTGACGCAGGTAATATGGTGAAACGAGCGATTGAAATGGCCGAAAGAGGAGTAGCACAACAGAAACAGCAGCTATGAATTACCCTTTATCCCACTAATAGGCTGACAAAAGAAGAGTTGGAACCGGGGTCGTCAAGACAACCGGGCCAGCTTTTTTTGTCGCTTTTTCCGTCAAGGAGAAATGAATTACCCAATTGTTATCATTTCACAGCGCAATTATTTCACCCTATGGTAAAATAGGGAACAAAGACAAGCTGGAATGGGGGGAAGCCGGATGCTTTATGAAAAAGCACCTGCAAAAATCAACTTAACACTTGATGTATTACATAAACGGCCAGATGGTTTTCATGAAGTCGAAATGATAATGACTACGGTCGATTTAGCAGACAGGGTCTGGCTCCGTCCAATGAATAACGGTGAAATTACAATTAAAGCATCTGAACGGTACGTACCGAATGATCGTAAAAACTTTGCGTATCAGGCCGCAGAACTCTTACAAAACGAATTTGGCATTACCAGAGGCGTTGAGATTACTCTTGAAAAGAGCATTCCTGTAGCTGCTGGGCTTGCTGGCGGAAGTTCAGATGCGGCGGCTACACTGCGTGGTTTGAATAGGTTATGGAACTTGAAATTAAGCGTTGAAGAGCTTGCTTCGCTAGGGGCTCGAATTGGTTCGGATGTTTCTTTCTGTGTTCACGGAGGAACAGCACTTGCTACAGGGCGAGGCGAAATAATTGAAGTTCTGCCCGCTCCACCGAAATGTTGGGTCATTCTAGCCAAACCAGCAATTTCAGTATCAACAGGTGATATATACGGAAATCTGGACTTGACTACAATTGAACATATAAACACAGCTGGTATGGTGGACGCATTAAAAACAGGTGACTACGACAAAATGTGCAAATCAGTTGGGAATGTACTCGAAACCGTTACGATGAATCTTCATCCTCAAGTCGTCGTGTTGAAAGATCAGATGAAAAAGTTCGGTGCAGATGCGGTATTGATGAGTGGCAGTGGCCCGACCGTTTTTGGCCTTGTTAAACATGAATCGAGAGTGCCACGCATTTACAATGGGTTAAAAGGATTCTGTCCGGAAGTCTATGCAGTAAGAATGGTCGGTGGACATACATTTCTTGATTGAACACGTACAATTGTGGTAATGTACATTAAAATATTCGGGTTTAGGAGATGGTACCATGAAGTGGAAAAGAAGCGAGCGACTTGTAGATATGACTCGCCACCTCTTGGAATATCCACATGAACTAATTCCATTAACCTTCTTTTCTGAACGTTACCAAGCGGCAAAATCCTCGATTAGTGAGGATTTGACGATTGTAAAAGAAACGTTTGAAGAAAAAGGAACGGGTAAACTTATAACGGTGTCTGGGGCGGCAGGAGGAGTGAAATTCATTCCGAAAATGTCGGATTCGGCTGTTCGTGAAGTGATATCGACGCTAATGGGTGAAATTGGTCATTCTGATCGATTGCTACCTGGTGGTTATTTATTCATGACAGATCTTCTTGGCAATCCACGGATTATGGACCGGGTAGGTAAGGTATTTGCTTCAGCGTTTGCTGACACAGAGATAGATGTTATTATGACGGTGGCGACGAAAGGGATTCCGATTGCCCACGCAATTGCCCGTCACTTGAATGTTCCAGTTGTTATTGTTCGCCGAGACAGCAAAGTAACCGAAGGGTCTACTGTGAGTATTAATTATGTATCGGGTTCAAACAGGCGCATTCAAACGATGGTTTTATCGAAAAGAAGTATGCAAAGCGGTCTAAAGGTCCTTATCACAGATGACTTCATGAAGGCGGGAGGTACGATACTAGGGATGAAGAGTCTGCTAGAAGAGTTCGGCTGTGAGCTGGCAGGCATCGCTGTTTTAGTAGAGTCTGATCATGCAGAAGAAGTGTTGGTCGATAATTATCTCTCCCTAGTTAAACTTCAAGCTGTAAATGAGAAGCGTCGAACAATTGAGTTAGAAGAAGGAAACTATTTTGCGGAAGGTGGAAAATGATATGAATTATGTAGCAACAGAAAAAGCGCCAAAGGCAATTGGCCCTTATGCACAAGCAGTCACAGTAAACGGAATGGTTTACACTTCTGGACAAATCCCTTTAACACCGGAAGGTCTACTCGTTGCGGAAACAATCGAAGACCAGACGCACCAAGTGTTCGCTAACTTGAAAGAAGTATTGAAAGAAGCAGGTTCATCTTTGGATAAAGTGATCAAAGCGACTGTTTTCATCAAAGACATGAATGAATTTGTTGCTGTCAACGACATTTACGCACAGCACTTCGGTACGCATACCCCGGCACGTTCAACTGTTGAGGTTGCAAGATTGCCGAAAGACGTAAAAATTGAAATTGAAGTCATTGCGCTTTTAGCAGAATGACGGAAGCGGCCCCGATTAACCGAAGCCGCTAAAAACGAACATTTCAAACCCTGCAAGTAAATCTAAATTTAATTAGGCGACATTTCGTTTGGTTTTAACGAAATGTCGCCTTTCCTATGCGGAATTTTTGCAAGGGTTCCTCTGTGAGAATCCTAGTCCGATTCTATAATAGTGGTCCCTTTCAATAGTCTGGATAACCGGATTATGTACATTTTGTCAACAGTAAAAAGGAATTCAAAGCAGGCATTCTATTCCTTGTCTTTCAAATTTTTAAAAAATTATGTTTGTAAAGAAGGAAATTGCTTACTTTTGTGGAATATAGTCCTCATGTGCTTTAAAGACAAAAGGAGTGGTAGGGAATGGAAGTAACAGATGTTAGGTTAAGAAAGGTGGAGACTGATGGAAGGATGAGGGCGATTGCATCGATTACGATTGACGATGAATTTGTCGTACATGATATTCGGGTTATCGATGGAAATGAAGGATTGTTCGTAGCTATGCCAAGCAAACGGACACCTGATGGGGAATTCCGCGATGTAGCACACCCGATTAATACGAATGCTCGCACAAAAATCCAAGATGCCGTACTTGCGGCGTACCATCTGTCTGCTGAAGAGCCAGTATTCGAGGGAGCCGGCGCATGACGTGCCCTCTTCAATCATATGCAGAACACCTATATAGTGAAATTGACTGCCCTTTTTTAATGCGGCAGTTTTTTCTTGTTTTTAGTTTTAAAAGGGGACTGAGCATAGAAAAATAATAACGATGAGCTTGTCAAGAGTAGAGAGGTTGAAAAAAAGCCTGTTTTCAGCTATAGTTTATAAAGAAAACATTAATAGAGGGATCGGCCTTCCTCACACATTTTTGGAGGCATTCAAATGACAAATACATATGCCATCGTCCTTGCAGCAGGACAAGGTACACGGATGAAGTCAGATTTATATAAAGTACTCCACCCAGTCTGCGGAAAACCAATGGTGGAACACGTAATTGATCATATTCGGGGTCTTGGAACCGGTCGCGTTGTCACTGTTGTTGGGCATGGCGCGGAAATGGTCGAAGAGACACTTGGAGATAAAAGTGAATATGCATTGCAGGATGAACAGTTGGGCACAGCACACGCTGTTCAGAAGGCGGAGAAGTTAATCGGTAATCTTGATGGCACGACAATTGTTGTCTGTGGAGATACGCCCCTAATCCGTTCTGAAACGATGGAGGCACTAATTGCCCATCACAATGAAACAGGCGCTAAAGCAACCATCTTAACAGCTTATGCAGATAACCCAACTGGCTACGGACGTATAATCCGAGGCGCAGGTGGACAGGTTCTACGGAACGTCGAACAAAAAGATGCAACGATAGAAGAGCAAAAGGTAATGGAAATCAATACAGGTACGTACTGTTTTGATAACCGTACGCTCTTTAAGACATTGAGAAAAGTGAAAAACGACAATTCGCAAGGCGAATACTATCTGCCTGATGTTGTCGGAATTTTACAATCTGAGAGTGAACTTGTTTCAGCTTACGTGACGGATGACTTTAGTGAAACGCTCGGCGTCAATGATCGTGTGGTTCTGGCTAAGGCTGAACAAGTAATGCGCCAACGCATTGCTGAAAAGCATATGCGTAATGGAGTAACTATCATCAGCCCAGACAATACGTATATAAGTGCGGCTGCTGAGATTGGTCGAGATACAGTTCTTCAACCGGGTACCATGATTGAAGGGAACACTGTTATCGGCGGGAAATGTATAATTGGACCGAATAGCCAGATTATAGATAGTGTAATTGGGGATGAGACTACCGTCCATTCGTCAGTGGTACGATCCAGTATAGTCGGTTCAACTACAACTGTGGGGCCTTTTGCGCATATCCGTCCTGATTCTAATCTAGGTGATAATGTGAAAATTGGTAACTTTGTAGAAGTGAAAAAGTCATCACTGGGTGAAGGAAGTAAAGTATCTCATTTGAGCTATATTGGTGATGCTAATGTCGGAACGCATGTGAATGTGGGCTGTGGTTCAATTACCGTAAATTATGACGGGAAAAATAAATACCAAACAACGATTGAAGATGACGCATTTATCGGATGTAATTCCAATTTAATTGCACCGGTAACAATTGGTAAAGGTGCATATGTGGCCGCTGGGTCGACAATCAATAAAAATGTACCAGAAAGTTCACTTGCAATTGCGCGCGCGCGCCAGGAGAATAAAGAAGGATATACTAACAAACTAAATCATAAGTAAACAGGGGGAACATGATGGCTAATCACTATCCGAACGATAAACTAAAGATATTTTCTTTGAATTCGAACGAAAGACTTGCGGAGCAAGTTGCGGAAGTAATCGGACGACCACTAGGGAAATGTTCCGTTAAGCAATTTAGTGACGGAGAAGTCCAAATCAATATCGAAGAAAGTATCCGTGGCTGTGACGTGTTCGTCATCCAGTCAACATCGTTCCCTGTCAATGAAAACTTGATGGAACTTCTAATTATGATTGACGCATTGAAACGTGCATCTGCGCGCACAATCAATGTCGTCATGCCTTATTATGGTTATGCACGTCAGGACCGAAAAGCACGTTCACGTGAACCAATCACGGCGAAGCTTGTTGCAAACTTGCTTGAAACGGCTGGTGCGCATCGCGTCATTGCAATCGATCTTCATGCGCCTCAAATTCAAGGTTTCTTTGATATTCCAATTGATCACCTAGTTGCTGAACCAATTCTTACTGAATATTTTAAAGGAAAAGGAATCAACAGTGACGAATTAGTTATAGTATCGCCGGATCATGGCGGTGTAACGCGTGCGCGTAAAATGGCGGACCGTATGAAAGCTCCTATTGCAATCATTGACAAACGTCGTCCTCGTCCGAATGTAGCTGAAGTGATGAATATCGTTGGGAATGTTGAAGGGAAAACAGCCATCCTGATTGACGATATAATCGATACAGCAGGGACAATTACGATTGCGGCGAGCGCATTAATCGAAAGTGGAGCAAAAGAAGTGTATGCTTGTTGTACACACCCCGTGTTGTCGGGGCCCGCAATTGAACGAATTGACAACTCTCAAATCAAAGAATTGGTCATTACGAATTCAATCGAACTTCCGGAAACGAAGCAGTCTCCGAAGATAAAACAACTATCCATCGCTTCACTGCTTGCGGAAGCAATTGTCCGTGTATTTGAGGAGAAGTCCGTCAGCACCTTATTTGAATAATTCGAGATGTTTCATGTCGCTTGCCATTGGGTATTTATCAATTAGCACAATTTTTTTCAATCAGAAGGGTGATTAAATAAAATGAGTACAAGTATACAATCAGAAGCGAGAGTACCAGCGAAAAAGTCAGCACTAACAGAATTAAGAAAAGAAGGCTATGTTCCTTCAGTTGTCTATGGTTATAAAACTGAAGCTACACCGATTTCAGTAAAAGAACGTGACCTCTTGAAAACATTGAGTGAAGTGGGCCGTAACGGTGTAATTAAACTTAATGTTGACGGTAAGGACATCAACGTTGTTCTAAGTGAATATCAGTCTGGCGCACTAAAAGGTGAAATCCGACATGCAGACTTCCTTGCTATCAATATGACAGAAGAACTTGAAGTAGAAGTACTTGTCCATCTTGTAGGAGAATCTGCGGGCTTGAAAGCGGGCGGCGTACTTCAACAGCCAAACCGCGAAGTGAAAATCAAAGTGAAACCTTCAGATATTCCTGAAACATTCGATATCGACATTTCAGAACTTCAAATTGGTGAATCAATTACAGTCGCAGATATTCGTGCGAAATCAAAATATGAAATTCTAAATGAAGATGATCATGGACTAGTTCTAATTTCTTCTCCACGTACGGAAGCAGAAATGGAAGAGCTTGAAAGTGAAGCTTCTGAAACGGCTGAACCCGAAGTAATCGGCGAGAAAAAAGAAGAGAAGTAATATGAAAACAAGCGTACGGAAACCCGTGCGCTTATTTTCTGTCTAATCATCTATTGTTAAAGGAAGATAAAATCGATGAAAATGATAATAGGACTCGGGAATCCGGGTAAACAATATGAAAAAACACGCCATAACGTAGGCTTCCATGTCATAGATGAGCTTTGTAGACGTCTGACGGCACCTGTGATGCAGTCCAAGTTCGGTGGGATGTACACAGTCATACATCGTCCAGAAGGCAAAGTGATGCTCGTGAAGCCGCTTACGTATATGAATCTATCCGGGGAATGTGTTCGCCCGTTAATGGATTACTTTCAAGTCGATGTGAAAGATATCACAGTTTTGTACGATGATCTGGATATTCCGCCCGGAACCATTCGGTTGCGTCAAAAAGGCAGTGCGGGTGGCCACAATGGCATGAAGTCACTCATTGCACATCTCGGAACAGATCAGTTCAACAGAATCCGTATTGGTGTCGGTCGTCCGGTTGGCGGCATGAAGGTACCTGATTACGTACTATCGCCTTTTGGTAAGGATGAAAAACCATTGATTGAAGATATGGTGCAAAAAAGTGCATCTGCTTGTGAAGCCTGGCTGAACAAACCATTTAACGATGTGATGAACAACTTTAATGGTATGTAAGGAATAACAAAGCCCTTTCTCGCCTATACTTTGATAAAAGGGCGGGGGATTAGAATGGCGATCCGTTATACTTGCAGACATTGTGAGACCGAAATTGGCACACTTCCGTTTGAATCCGCGAAGGAGACTATTCTTCTTCTGCAGAAGTTGGACGACGGGGAAGTTGAGCATTTTCTGACGTATGAAGAGGACGGGGCATTAATGGTGCGATGCATATGCGAACAGTGTGAGCAATCGCTTCGGAGTTTCCCGGATTACTATACACTCAAGAAATGGCTTCAATAAGATGTACGCTTTGGCGCGGAATGCGTCCAAAGCTTTTTCTGTTTTCCTATTTATAAAGGGGATTTATCTACTAACTTTTGGTGGCCAAACTCGTTTTGTCCTCCATTTTGAGCGTTTACTATAATTATAGAAAGGGTGTGTAGTATTGGAAACGCTGATGAATTTAATTTCACAAGAGAAAGAGATTAACGAACTAGTGAAAGAGTTGGAGGCGGGAAATGACCGCCAGCTTATCGCTGGTTTCTCAGGCGGAGCGAAGTCGATCCTTTTCAAGGTGCTCCATCAAGCAATGGATGAGCCCGTTCTAATCGTCTCCCCCAACTTGTTGCAAGCGCAACGTACATACGAAGACCTTGTAAAGATGTTGGGTGATTCACTCGTACACCTTTATCCCGCAGAGGAGCTAATTGCTGCGGATTTTTCTGTTTCCAGTTACGAGCTAAGGGCACAGCGCATCGATACAATCGATCATATGGCTCGTGTCGGAAAAGGAATTTACATCGCCCCCATTGCAGGCATGAAAAAACGATTGCCAGAGAAAGAACGATGGTTGGCTAGCTCCTTATCAGCGAAATTAGGGGAAGAACTTAATATCTCTGAATGGCTTGTTAGACTTGTGTCAATGGGGTATACAAGACAGCCAATGGTTACCGCGCCAGGTGAATTTGCGTTACGGGGGGGAATACTCGATCTCTACCCGTTAACTATGGAAGAGCCAGTTCGAATAGAATTATTCGATACGGACATAGACTCGATCCGTACATTTTCAGCAGAAGACCAACGTTCAACAGGGAAGTTGGAAGCTGTGTCAATCCTCCCAGCCTCTGAATTTGTCTGGATGAAAGAAGATCTCACAGCAATCGCCGATGAACTTGAAAAAGCACTTGGGGTTAGCTTGAAGAAGATGAAAGATGCAGAAGCAAAAGAGCGCTTAATGATTAATATAACAAATGATATTCAATTGATGAGAGAAGGGTCAATGCCTGAAAACATGTTGAAATATGCATCATTTTCGGGTTCGACAACCTCGCTCGAGAGTTATTTCCCGAGTAATGGAATCGTTCTGTTCGACGAGATTGGACGTATTCTTGAAGTTGTAGGGTCACTTGAAACAGAAGAAAAGGAATGGATGGTTGCTCTTCTTGAAGAAGGGAAAATTGTTCATGATGCAACATTGTCAATTTCATTTGAGGAAATGAATGCGTTGCTAAAACAAAGGAAAATGTATTTCTCTTTATTCATCCGTACCGTGCCGGGAATCGTCGTGAAGAGGACTGTAACATTTTCTTGTAAACCCATGCAACAGTTTCATGGTCAAATGAATTTATTGAAAAGTGAAATAGAACGTTGGCATCAAGGAGAGTTTAATGTATTCATTGTTGCAGACGGGGAAGAACGGATGCGAAAAGTCCAATCGATTCTTCAAGATTATGATGTGTCGTCTTCCTTTTCAGGAAAAATATCGAAATCAGGTGGAGTACAGATTATAGACGGTGATTTGTCTGCGGGGTTCGAGCTTCCATTCCAACGAGTTGCAGTTGTGACGGATTCTGAATTATTCAAAGGGAAATCTAAACGAAAAGCACGACCACATAAATTGACAAATGCCGAACGCATCAAAAGTTACTCGGAGATCAAACCGGGCGACCACATCGTTCATGTGCATCACGGCATTGGAAAATACTATGGTGTTGTAACGCTTGAAGTAAGTGGAATTCATAAAGATTACCTCGACATCCGATACCGTGGGGAAGATAAGCTGTTTGTTCCGGCAGACCAAATTGATCTGATTCAGAAGTATGTAGCCTCCGGCGAAAAAGAACCGAAACTCCATAAATTGGGCGGAGCGGACTGGAAGAAAACAAAAAGTAAAGTTACGGCTGCTGTTCAAGATATCGCTGACGACTTGATAAAGCTCTATGCAAAACGGGAATCTGAAAAGGGACATGCTTTTGCGGAGGATGACGATATGCAAATGGCTTTTGAAAATGCATTCCCGTATGACGAAACAGATGACCAACTCAGATCTATCGCGGAAGTGAAGCTAGACATGGAAAGAGAACGGCCTATGGATCGTCTGCTATGCGGAGATGTAGGATATGGTAAAACGGAAGTTGCAATCCGTGCGGCATTCAAAGCTGTATCCGACGGCAAACAAGTCGCATTTCTCGTTCCCACTACGATTCTGGCACAACAGCATTACGAGACAATGAAAGAGCGCTTTTCTGGTTTCCCAGTTGAAGTTTCCCTTTTAAATCGTTTCAGAACAAAAAAAGAACAAACAGAGACATTAAAAAAATTGAAGGCCGGTACAGTTGATGTGGTTGTAGGTACGCATCGTCTTTTATCCAAAGATATCGTCTACCATGATCTTGGATTATTGGTTGTCGACGAAGAACAGCGTTTTGGCGTAACACACAAAGAAAAACTGAAGCAGTTGAAAACGCATGTCGATGTCCTGACACTAACGGCAACGCCGATTCCGCGGACACTCCATATGTCGATGCTTGGTGTTCGTGACTTGTCCGTCATTGAAACACCTCCTGCAAACCGTTTCCCAGTCCAGACCTATGTCATGGAACAAAATTTTGCACTCGTTCGTGAAGCAATTGAAAGGGAAATGAGCCGCGGCGGTCAAGTATTCTACTTATACAATCGAGTCGAAGACATGGAACGGAAAGTGGATGAAATAAAACAGTTAGTTCCAGAAGCAAGAGTAGGTTTCGCCAATGGACAGATGGGGGAGTCTGCACTTGAATCAGTAATATTAAGTTTCCTTGAAGGGGAATACGATGTCCTAGTGACAACTACAATCATTGAAACAGGTATCGATATTCCAAATGTCAACACACTTATCGTCCAGGATGCAGACCGTATGGGCTTGTCTCAGCTTTATCAACTTCGCGGACGAGTGGGGCGGTCAAATCGTGTAGCTTACGGATATTTCCTATATCAGCGTGACAAGGTGCTTACAGAGGTTGCGGAAAATCGTTTACAGGCGATTAAGGAGTTTACAGAACTTGGATCTGGCTTCAAAATTGCTATGCGCGATTTATCCATTCGTGGTGCAGGCAATCTACTCGGTTCCCAGCAACACGGGTTCATCGACTCGGTCGGGTTCGATCTTTACTCTCAATTGCTTCAAGAAGCTGTCGAGGAGAAGCAGACAGGTATTATAAAAGCGGATATTCCTGATTTGGAAATAGCATTGCCGCTAAATGCATATATTCCTGACGATTACGTGCGCGATGGATTCCAGAAAATTCAAATGTATAAAATGGTAAAAGCAATCGAAAGTGAAGCTGACTATAATGAACTTGTCGACGAAATGACAGACCGGTTTGGCGATATACCACTGGAAGCTGACTTATTGCTCCGTGTAGGCCGTTTAAAAGCTTGGGGCCGTATTGCAGGTGTCGAATCAATTAAAAAGCAACAATCCCTTATTGAAGTTCGTATTTCATCGGAAGGAACAGCGTGGACAGACGGCGCAAAACTTGTATCCGATTCAATGCCTTTTGGGCGCGCTGTTGGATTTACGATGGAAAACGGACAACTCATCATGACAGTAGATGAGCGTCATACGGGAAAACAGACTGGATTCGACGTTTTGGAAGCGATAATGAGGATACTTGAGTCATCCAAAAAGGAAACGATTGTTGCTGATTCCTTCTAAAGGACATGTTGCATATTTTGTCCATTGTTGACGCATACTACAATTGAAATGAAGTCTTTGTTCAATTTGTAGAAAGTGAGGCATCATACATGAAGGCAACAGGAATCGTTCGCAGAATTGATGATCTTGGAAGGGTAGTTATCCCTAAAGAGATCCGCAGAACATTGAGGATACGTGAAGGGGATCCACTTGAGATTTTTACCGACCGTGATGGTGAAGTTATTTTAAAGAAATATTCACCGATATCGGAACTCGGGCAATTCGCAAAAGAGTATGCGGAAACCCTTTACGAAACACTTGGAACTCCAGCACTGATTAGTGACCGTGATGAAATGATTGCCGTCTCCGGGTTATCTAAAAAAGATTATTTGAATCGCCAATTGTCCCCTGATATCGACGAAATCATGAATGGTCGTAAAGTCGTCACGGAAAAACTTGAAAAAGCCATCGAATGGGTTCCGGGACAAGTCGAACAAGTTAAATCTTATTGTATCGCACCAATTGTAGCTGCTGGGGATACAATCGGAGCTGTCTATTTACTGTCGAAGGTGCATTTTATAGGAGAAACCGAACTGAAAGCAGCGGAAACAGCTGCTCATTTTTTAGCAAAACAGATGGAACCGTAAAAACAGCCCGCCAAAACCGGATAACACTGGTTTTAGTGGGCTGTTTATATTTACGTGGTGGGCAATAGAACATAAAATGACAGGTTAACGAGACAGCTATTCCGACAAAGGCTGCATTACATGTTTTTTTGTTATCCCCCAGTTTCAGCTGTTGCGATTGCAGGGCAGTTTGACTCCGATGGCTTGTGGCACCCCATATAGCACGCCATATTTACTTTAACTTCTGAGGAAAATGAAAAGAAAGCTGTATACATGAACATAAGAAAACAAAAAAGGTGTCTTCTTACTTCCGTTTATCGGGAGAAGAAGACACTTTTATTATTATGAGATAAGCATATTAAGGACTAAGACACCAGCTAATCCAACTATCGAGAGAATCGTCACCATGACCGACCAAGTTGCAATCGTTTTACCGATTGAAAGATTAAAGTACTCTTTATAAATCCAGAATCCCGCATCATTTACATGGGAGAACGTAATACTACCTGCACCAGCAGCCAATACCATCAGTTCTGGGCTGACACCCGTCATTGCGACTAGAGGTGCTGCAATACCGGCAGCCGTCATACCGGCAACAGTAGCTGAACCTACCGCTACACGTAAAATAGCAGCAATTAACCAAGTGAGAAGTAACGGAGATAGAGTCGAGCCTGCCATGATATCTGCAATATATTGGTCGATGTGACTGTCAATAAGCACTTGTTTGAAGGCGCCACCAGCCGCAATGATCAGTAGAATCATTGCGATTCCGCTTACAGCCTCCGAAGTCGATTGCATAACCTCTTTCATTTTTCTACCGCGGTTCAGGCCAAACGTAAAGAAGGCGAGAATCACGGAAAGTAACAAAGCAATATTGGGATTGCCGATAAAGTCAAAGAACGGCATTATTGCTGATTCTGGAATAGCGATTTCTACAATTACTTGAGAAGCGATTAAAATGACCGGCATTAAGGATGTCAAAAGACTGGTAGCAAAACCAGGCATTTCTACCTCTGTAAATTCTTTCGGGTTAAATAATCCCTTCGGAATATCCACTTCTAAATATTCTTTTTTGAACAACTTCGTGAATAATGGTCCACCAATAATAATGGCAGGAATCGCAATTATAATTCCATATAATAAAGTTTTCCCTATATTAGCTTCAAATACACTAGCAATCGCTGTCGGTCCCGGGTGAGGGGGAACAAAGCCGTGCATCGTAATAAGTGCTGCAATTACTGGCATCCCAACATATAATATCGGTACTCCGGCTGCAGTAGCGATTGTAAATACTAAAGGAATTAAGACGACAACCCCTGTTTCGAAGAACAAGGCAATCCCGACGACAGAAGCTGTCAAAACAGCAGCTAGTTGAACTCTCTTTTTCCCGAAGGATTTAATAAGGGTTGTCGCAATTCGCTGTGCGCCGCCTGAATCTGTCATCAATTTACCAAGAATTGCTCCAAAAATGATAATCATCGTCAGACTTCCAAGTGTTCCACCTAAACCGCCTTGTACGGATGCGATTGCATCAATCGGCGACATTCCTTCTAATATCCCGACTACTAGGGCGACAAGGATTAAAGAGATAAAAGCATTTAACTTAAAAACAATCATTAATAGAAGTAATAGGGCAACTCCTATACAAACAGACACTATCGGCATGATATCCCTCATTTCGTCATATAGTAAAATGTAAATCGAAGAACTAATTATGTTATTGTTTATTTGCAAACAATCGAATGAATTTAGTCATCACGGGTTCAATGGCTTGTTGCATTTCTGCCATAACAGTGGAAAGGTGGACCATTTCTTTGTGTTCGAAACAGGTTTGTAAATAGGAAACGGCAGCCATGGAAACCTCCGTATTAACATTCACTTTGCATATTCCAAGTTGTACAGCTTGTCTAATGATGGACGCTGGAGTTCCTGATCCCCCATGTAGCACAAGAGGAACGTCAACAGCCTGTTGTATACTTTCTAAAAGCGACAAATCTATCTTTGGCTCACCTTTATACATACCGTGGACAGTGCCGATAGCGGCTGCCAAAAAGTCTACGCCTGTTGCGTCAACAAAGTCTTTTGCAGACTGCGGATCAGTCAATGTACCATCTCCTTCTTCTTCATCGGAGAATTCACCTTTCGCCAAGGAACCAATCTCAGCTTCAACAGACACGCCTGCCATATGGGCAATTTCTGTAATCTCTTTTGTACGGCGAATGTTTTCTTCTAACTCAAAGGTAGACCCGTCAAACATAACGGATGTAAATCCACAACGGATGGCTCGAATGATTGATTCCTTTTCATATGCATGATCAAGATGAAGTGCAATAGGAACGGAGGATTTTTCAGCCATTGCTATTACGAAGGCTGAAAACCCTTCAACATCAACGGTAGGGAAATAACGTTCTCCCAGTGCAATAATGACCGGTTGATTTTCCTGTTCGGCAACTCGCACCGCTGCCTGGGCAGTTTCTAAATTGTATACATTAAAAGCTGCAACAGCGTACTTGTTTTGCTGTGCATGCTGTAATATCGTTTTCGTATTTACTAACATGTGAAATGCCCCCTTATCTTACTTGATGAACAATTGACTAGTTATTTAAAATTTCTACTGTTTCTTTTAAAGTTGTTACAGCTCCTACATTACCTGGGAAGATAACGTATGCGATTCCTGGAAACTTACTTTCCTCTCCAGTAAACCATACCGGAATTCCCGGTTTTATTTGACCGGCTACCGTTGCTCTTTTTACTTCAAGACCTTTTGTTCCAATATCGCTGGACGTGATGCCGCCTTTTGCAACAATATAATTTGGTCGTACGTTCAGACGTTGCACGATACTTGTGACCGCATCCGAGATTTTCACGGATAGTTTCAATTCTTCTTCTTTTTTGCCCTCACCGAGATCCAATCGCTCGCGCCTCGTATACACCGTCACTGTTTTACCGGAGCGAACAAATTTTTCGGTTTTTTCAATCACTCGATTTACTTCTTCTTGGAACTCGGCAGGTTGCAACACAAGATGGGAATCGAATTCAATAAATTCGATAAAATCACTTGTTTTCAATGCATCTAATTGCTCAGTTGTCTTTTTAACATGAGATCCAACAAGGATTAAACCGCCATGGCCTGTTTCTTCCCGAATCAATTCTTCTCTTGTCAAAAGTGCTTTATCGCTCACTCCGCCAATCACTTTAGTAAGAGCAGCCGCACTTCTAAACATGAATTGTTTCCCGGATTTCATAGCTTTGATAAGAGCAATCACAAAAACTTCTACATCTACGTAATCGACTGCATTCACAACTACTTTATTGAAATCATTAACTTGTAGTAATTGGTTCTTAATGGTTTCAATATCAATCGCCCTTAAGCTTTCAAGAGAAATATATGTGGAATTCACAGCTTTGAATTCACCGTTTGTTTTTTCCTCAACCCATTCGCCTAAATGAGACTTGGAATAACCGAACGTCCTGTCCTTCGCAAATTCCGTCTCTCCTGCAGGCACTAGATAGTCTTCATATTGCACATAGTGGATATTGTCGACTGTGTAGCGGCCACCTTCTTTGAAGAACGGCAAAATTACTTCCCCGTCATAGCGAATGTCCATAGCTGATTCGATTGTATTTTTCAATACTTCTGTCTCAAGAGGATAATGCCCTCTTAAAGTTGAATCTCCGCGGCTAATGATAATAAAGTCCTTGTTCTGTTTCTTCGCCGCCTCTACGACGTTTGCAGCAATTTCTGTATGTGCTTTTTCCGTTTCAGCAGCAGTGAATCCTCTGGAATTTGTCAATATGAAAAACATAGCATTTTCTTCTACAAAACCTTGTTCCAAACTTTCCACAGACCAATCGGTATAGACGGAAATACCATGAACCGTTTGAACACCTGTTGGATCATCATCCAGTACGATGATCTTTTTATTCAAATCAACTAATTCGTTTGCAAGCATACCTTTCACGGCTTGTGAATCGACCGCTTGGATATTCTCTAAAACATCTTGAACTAATCTCTTTTCATTACTCCCAATTGTGGTCATTGATTAAACTCTCCCAACTGTAATGTTTGCCATTTTTTCATAGTATTGAACAATTCCGCCATGGTCATCCGCCGCTTTACCATCCACTTTTAATGCGTGGAAAATCTCCAGTAATTGGCTAGATAACGGCATTGGAACGCCAATACTATGCGCTGTTTCCATTACGTTTGTCATATCTTTCAAGTTAATGTCAATTCTTCCGCCTGCCACGAAGTTTCGATCAAGAATTAATGGAACTTTCGCATCTAGGACGGCACTTCCTGCTAATCCACCTCTAATTGCTTGGTACATTTTTTCTACATCGATGCCTGCTTTTGCAGCTAATACCAATGCTTCGGACATAGCAGCAATATTTAAGTTCACGATTACTTGGTTGGCTAACTTCGCGGTTGCTCCGCTTCCATTACCACCAACCAATGTTATTTCAGAACCCATTGCGAATAAAACATCCTTCACTTGTTCAAAAACTTGTTCTTTCCCACCAACCATAATCGCTAACGTGCCTTCTATTGCTTTCGGTTCACCACCGCTAACAGGTGCATCCAACATTTCTACGCCTTGTTTTTCCGCGATTGCTGCAATTTCTTTTGAAACAACAGGGGAAATCGAACTCATATCAATAATAACAGCGCCTTTTTTCGCGCCGCTAAGGACACCGTTTTCACCCAATACTACTTGTTGTACATGATGTGAAGCGGGCAGCATTGTAATAATAACATCACTATTTTCGCCGATACCTTTTGCAGAATCCGCTGCTTTTGCCCCAGCATCTATCAGTGTTTGTACCGTCTCTTTATTCAAATCATTCACCATGACATCGTACCCTTTAGCTAATAAGTTCAATGCCATAGGTTTCCCCATGATACCTAAACCGATGAAACCAATTTTTTTTGACATGACAATTCCTCCTATTTATCTTAGTGTTCCTTACTTTATAGTGTAAAATACTCTCAATTAATTGGAATTGTAACCGTTTACAACAATCCTAACAATTATATTGTATACCTTTTTTAAAATTTTGTACACATTTTAACTAGTTTTGTATACGAAAATGAAGCCGTAACATTTTAGGCTTTCTTTCTCTATCTACTTTTGATAAGTTAATGGTAATTAGGTTGAAGGAAATTGGAGTGAAAGAAGTGACCCGAAACGATAAAAGCCCTCGCTCTGCTTACCATCAAGCATATGAAGTGATTCGTGACAGAATCCTAAACGGAGATATACCAGGCGGCACCAAAATGGTAGAAGAAAAATTAGCGGCAGAATTAGGATTTAGCCGTACACCTATTAGAGACTCTTTAAGACAATTGGGTCATGAAGGACTGATCGTCAATAAAAGAGTTGTACAGCCCACAGAAAAAGATTTACGCAACTTGTTTCAAGTACGAATTCTTCTCGAAGGTTTCTCTGCGAAGTCAGCTGCTACCTATTTGCCGGAAGAAGAATTAACCGCGCTTTCCAATTGCGTTACAATAGGAAGAGAAGGTACAGTTGAAGAGATAATGGAAGCCAATGAGCACTTTCACGAAATTATTGTTCAAGCCAGTGGTAACGCTCTAATGATAGATACAATAGATCGCATGAAGTCCATAATTTATCTTTTTCGCAAGACCGTGGTGCTTTACAATCGTCCGCGATTAATAGACGAGCATGAGGAAATTTATGAAGCGATCAAAGAAAGAGATGGCGAGACAGCAAAACAGCTAATGGAAGCTCATCTAAAGGAGGATTTAGATTTTTGCCTCCATATATTAAGGAGTTCAAGTCATAATCACATATGAAAACTATACGGCCCCCACTTTTTTAAGAAGTGGGGGCCGTATAGTTTTGAAATAGGGTTTAATTCATCGCCGTTATCTATGAAAGAATCATTGAGTATTCGGTAATGCTGAATGGATGTCAGGGTTTGCTCTGAAAGGTTTGACGCTTTTTCCCCATTTACAAACAAGCGTTACAAACCAAGGTGGTTTGTAACGCTTATTGATGAAATATGTCCATTTTTTTGTTCATTGTATAGATTGGATTCCTTGATATCTATTCAGCAATATATCCAGCTCTTGACTGTGTTCGACGACAATTGGATGACTCAAACCAAAGTCTTTTGCTTTCATATACATAATTTCCCTTTTTGATTTTATGAGAACCGATAGAATACGTTTTTTAGGAATTGTTTTTATCATTCTAGTCCCTCCGATTTATTTATATCACCATTCTTATTTTTTAATACAATTTAAAGTAAGATATTCACAAACTTCATACCTATGTCTTTCCCATACAGTTGAACCATTAAACCTATTCTGAAAATTTAATTTGGATATTTGTAATACTTACTTGGAAATCTTTAAATTATTCATTCATGGTATAATGAATCTACTATGTATGACAGAAAGAGGCACGAAAATGGCGCAACAATGGGATATGAAAACATTCATGAAAGGCGCGTCGATTCTGACGATTTCTGCGATTATTGTGAAATTACTTGGTGCGGTCTACCGAATTCCGTTCCAAAATCTTGTCGGCGACAAAGGGTTCTATATTTATCAACAAGTATATCCTTTTATCGGTATTTTTATCGTTTGGACGTCTTATGGCTTTGCGGTAGCTGTATCGAAATTGCTTGCGGAAAGTACAAGCCGCGGTGAAGCAAAAGCGATGATGCGTGTGGCATTTACATATCTACTTTTATTATCAATAACCTTTTTTGTTCTATTAACTGTTTTTGCACCATTTTTCGCGCACTCCATGGGAGATCCCGCACTTGCTCCACTTCTGCGGGCAGGCGCGTATATCGTTCTGCTTATGCCGGCGTTAGCGGTATTGAAGGGGTCATTTCAATCGGAGGGACAGATGGTGCCAGTTGCCGTTTCCGGTGTTGGTGAGCAGGCTTTCCGTGTAACCGTTATCCTCATTGGGACATGGATTGCGATGCGGACAGGTGCATCGCTGTATACAGCGGGTGAAGTGGCGATGTGGGGTGCGGTTATCGGAGAAAGTGCGGGCGTTGTAATTCTCGCTCTCTATTTTCGTAATTCATTCAAAGACCCGCTGGAAAGAGTCGATACATGGCGAGTGGTAAAAGAATTAACGGTTGTCAGTTTGGGGGTCAGCGCAAGTTCACTCATTCTCCTGATGTTTCAACTGGTCGATTCATTTACGATCTATAATATCCTCATGTCTAATGGTCTTGCAGAAGATACGGCGATGGTAATGAAAGGTGTCTACGACCGGGGACAACCGCTTGTGCAAATGGGGATTCTAATCGCTTCGACATTAGCGCTTGCGATTGTTCCACTAATCGCTCATCATTCAGCAAAAATAGCGGGACAAGGGGCATTGCCATTTATCCGATTAACGTTCCGAACAGCATTCCTATTCGGATGGGCCGCCGCCGCTGGGCTTGCGCTAGTTTTACCCTATGTGAATGAAATGCTGTTTGAAACACGTGATGGTACCGCAGCACTCGTAATTTTTTCGTTTCAAATTTTTTGGCTATCGCTTATTTTACCGCTAACGGCGATGCTACAAGGTGCAGGGAAAGTGAAAGTGCCGACGCTTCTACTTATTGGTGGACTGGTTATAAAAGTCTTTGCAAATCAACTGCTTGTCCCCAGATGGGATGTCATTGGCGCGGCAATTGCAGGAAATATTGGTTTCGCGGCGATTACGTTTGGACTCTTACTTTATTTCAAAAAGGTTTGGCCGATCCGCCTTGCACAAATCCGTTTTTACGGATGGGTGATAGCGGCGACTGTCCTTATGATTGCAGTTGTCCTGCCATGGATGCTTATTGCAGACGGGTTTATATTCGACAGGTTTCCAAGTAGGATAGGTGCGACAATTATCGCGCTAACTTCTGTCGCTGCAGGTGCAAGTGTTTTCCTTTTCGTTGTTATGAAATCACGTATAATGGCAGAGAAGGAATGGTTTCTGCTGCCATTTGGCAAGCGTTTTGCTACATTGCAATTACGACTTAATAAAAGAAAAGGTGAATAACATGCATCGGTTAACAATTATTGGTCTCGGTGCGGGTGACCTTGATCAGTTGGCGCTCGGGACATACCGAAAGTTAAAAGAAGCAAACCGCGTCGTAGCGCGTACGGATCAGCATCCTGCTGTCGCTGAATTAAGGGCAGAAGGACTTGTTCTGACAAGCTTCGATGAAATTTATGAAAAACACGACTCGTTCGAGCGGGTATATGATGAAATCGTAGATCAGCTGCTTGCAATGTGTGAGGAACAGCCAGTTACCTATGTTGTTCCGGGACATCCACTCGTGGCCGAACGAACAGTTCAGCTATTAGTCGAGAAAGAGCGAGAAGGTATCGTTCAGCTTGAAATTGCGGGCGGCAACAGTTTTCTTGACCCGATTTTCGCAGCGCTGCGCATTGATCCAATTGAAGGATTTCAATTGCTTGATGGTACGGATATAAAACGCGATGATGTCCATATGACGCAGCATGTGCTGATTGGACAAGTGTACGATGCATTCGTGGCGTCTGAAGTGAAATTATCGTTGATGGAGAAATACGCTTATGATCACCCGGTGACGATTGTGACGGCGGCCGGTTCGACAGGCGAGAAAATTAGCACAGTCCCTCTATTTGAACTGGACCGAGTGACTGAAATTGATAATTTAACGACCATATATGTACCGCCTGTCTTCGAACGGGAAGCGCGGTTGAAAGAATGGACGACGTTTAGAGAAATCATTGCTGCACTGCGCGCTCCTGATGGATGCCCATGGGACCGTGAACAGACGCATGGATCATTGAAACGGTACTTAATCGAAGAAGCACATGAACTGCTTGAAGCAATCGATAAGGAAGATGACGGAGCAATCATTGAAGAACTTGGTGATGTATTACTTCAAGTGTTCCTTCATGCTCAAGTTGGGGAAGATGACGGTTACTTTGCGATGGAGGATATACTTCAATCGGTCAGTTCGAAAATGATCCGGCGGCACCCGCATGTTTTTGGTGATAAGAGTGTGAAGGATTCTGAAGAGGTCCTGCAAAATTGGCAAGAAATTAAGCAACAAGAAAAACCGCATCTGGCATCGCTTTTGGCAGGGCAGAACCGACCTTCTTCTTCACTACTGACGTCATTTAATTACCAGAAAGAAGCGGCAAAGGTTGGGTTTGATTGGCCTACGATTGACGGTGCTTTTGAAAAGTTTGAAGAGGAATGGATGGAGTTCCGTAAAGAATTGGAGAGCGGAACAAAATACAGTCAAATGGACGAACTGGGTGATGTCCTGTTTACCATCGTCAACATTTCTCGCTTCCTCAAATTGTCTCCTGAAGAAGCAATGGTCCACGCGAATCAAAAGTTCAATAGACGGTTTTCATTCGTTGAAAAAGGTGTAAAAGATGGACGTGGTGAATTTGCGGACTATACACTTGACGAACTCGAAGCATTTTGGCAATTAGCAAAAGAGGGGGAAGATAATCATGAGACTCGATAAATTTTTGAAAGTATCTCGCCTCATCAAAAGAAGGACGCTTGCAAAGCAAGTAGCCGATCAAGGCCGTATAACGATTAATGAAAAGGTTGCGAAGGCATCGTCTGTCGTGAAAGAAAGCGACGAACTGGCAATCCGTTTCGGTCAGAAAGTAGTGACGGTTAAAATCAATATGCTGAAAGATACGACTAAAAAAGATGATGCAGCCTCAATGTACACGATTTTGAAAGAGGAGAAACTTGAAAAGGTGGAACCGGAGTTCATGGATGACGAAGATTGAACGGCATGACAGGGAATATTCCTGTCATGTTTTTTTATGGTCCGGCATAAGATGGCAATGAACGTACAAGCAAAGGGGGAAGCATATAATGCAATTTCAAACTGATAGTCCTACGTACGCAATTCCATCAGGAGACCATGTCGTTACGATGCGCAACAGAAAGCGGATGGATCTCACATCGGTAAAATCAATTGACCGCTTCGATCAGGAAGAATTTCTCGTTCGTACATCTCAAGGATTGTTACAAATCCGCGGAGAGGAACTGCGCATCGTCCACCTAGATGTCGATAAAGGACTTCTTACATTGGAGGGAACGGTCAGCACGATTCAATATGATGAAGAAGAATCAGGCTCAAAAGGTTTCCTCCATAAATTGTTTGGATGAGTTTATCCGTTCAATTTCTTAGCCTGCTCGCTATGATTGGGACGGGCATTGTCGCCGGGGCATTCATGGACATGATTGGAACAGGCACCACACACGCCGGCAAGAAATCAATTATTCGAAAGCGCGCGGCCTGGATTGAAGTGTTTGGATGGATACTTGTCGGATGCGGAACGTTTTATATTCTTTATCTTGTCAGGGATGGAGCATGGCGGATGTATGACCCCTTTGCTCAGATAAGCGGACTGCTTCTTTATGCAAGTATCTTCTATAAGCCATTCCGGTTTCTTGGTAGATTAATACTGGCATTACTAATAAAGCCGCTTTGGTTTCTTGCGCGTCTGATTATTACGGTTATTCGACAAATCATCCGTTTCATTATAAAAGTCTTTGTAATACTTTTCACACCAATTGTTAAACTATACCACTTCATTTCTGGAAAACTCTTTAAAGTGAGAGTGAAATGATGTATAATTTATGGACTAACAACTTGTAAGGTGTGAAGAGAGGAAGTGTGGGACATGCAACAAAAGCAGCCGAAGAAATCGTCCGAAAGGATTGCATCGATTCAAACTGAATATGTCCGCTCCCTAAAAAAGAAAGTAGATAGGAAGAATGCGCGAAAAGTTCGTCTATACAGGAGACTAGCGGTTTTTGCTATCATTTCAGCAATTATCCTTGGCGGTCTAACGAATATGTTTTTCACTCAGAAGAAAGCTTTGGCAGAGAAAGAACTACAAAAAGAAGAAATGCTGACGCAGCTTGAAGAGGTAAATGAAGAGCAGGACATGCTGAAAAGACAACTAGTGAAATTGAATGATGATGACTATATTGCTAAGCTTGCGCGCAAAGAATACTTCTTGTCCGAAAAGAATGAGATTATTTTCGCAATACCGGAAAATGAGAAAAAAAAGGAAAAAAAAGATGAAGGAAAAGAGTAGTCTTATTGACACTCTTTTTTTATTGGCTATAATGGAAGTACGGTTCTTGCATTTGCAGGACTGATTAATATGGTTGCAAGGCTTCCAGCGTGGGGCCCGCTTAAATTTTAAGGAGGAGCATTTTTTTTATGTCAATTGAAGTAGGCAGCAAGCTAGAGGGTAAAGTAACAGGGATCACAAACTTCGGGGCATTTGTCGAGCTACCGAATGGCTCTACAGGCCTGGTCCATATAAGTGAAGTAGCGGACAATTATGTCAAGGACATCAATGATCATTTTAAAGTCGGTGACATGGTTGAAGTAAAAGTGATGAATGTCGGTGCAGATGGTAAAATCGGGTTGTCGATTAGAAAAGCGAAGCCTGAATCTGAGCAGCGTCCAGAACGTCCTCAGCGTCCGCAACGTCCGCGTCAAGGTGGTCGACCTGCTCCTGATCGTCCGGAGAACTTTGAACAAAAGATGGCAAAGTTCATGAAAGATAGCGAGGAGCGCCTCTCAACACTTAAGAGAGCGACAGAGTCGAAACGCGGTGGCCGTGGCGCAAGCAGAGGGTAACTTGCTAGCTGTTTCAATTCATGAAAAAATGTACGATAGTATAAAGAAAAACGGTGGCCAAGGGTTATTACTCTTGACCGCCGTTTTTTGGATTTTAAGATGTAATGTCTAAGAGACTGTCATAATTCTAACTAGGATAATTGCGGTAGTCTGACAAATTGTCATGGCTCGTCAATAATAGCTCCTCTTCTTGTTTGACCTAAAAATATAAGAGCAGTCCCAGCGTCGTTAGCAAACGACACTGGGACTGCTCTTTTACAACCTATCGTCTAGCAAGTTTAAATCATTTGCTGCTCGTGACACGATATAGCGAACTTAGACTGTTTTTTTAATCGTATGATGATTTTCGCATATAAACGACCATTTTTTGTAACTCATTTATGGCGGCAGAGGGGATCGAACCCCCGACCTCACGGGTATGAACCGTACGCTCTAGCCAGCTGAGCTACGCCGCCTTAACCTTATTTGCAAAAGAACTTGTTTCTGCTCATAAGAACAACAATATTTATAATACAATCGAACCGCGCCAGTGTCAACCTACTTCGAAGGAAAAAAGAAAAAACAGTTCGGAATGAGTCGAAACATTTTATTTTCTTCTTGTCATGAACAGACAATTTCCTGGCAAACGCCTATGTATACTCAAGGCATAGTAGACATAGGGGGAATGGGAAATGAAACTAATCGATAGCGTAATGCGTCCTGTGGGCCATCCGATTGGCATGTATCTCGAAATGATTGGGAAACGAAAAATGCATATTTTAGTTGCAAGCCTATTCTTATTTGGATCCTTTTTCTTGGCACAAGCTGTTTTGTTCGACGCGGCTGTTCCTTTTTTCTTGCCGGTTTGGGCATTGGCACGGGCGCGCTTTAGGAAGCATCTGATATGGGTATTTATCGGTGGAATGCTAGGGAGTGCTTTTCTAGGTCTTGGACAAGCTGTCATTCATCTACTGATGCTTGCTTTGTTCAACGCAGTCATTAAGTATCCATTGTTACGAAAATCGGTACCTTTCACGGTAGCCGGATGCATCATCATCGTACAGGTGATATGGCAGTTTGTTATGCATGCCGGACAACCCCCAGTCAATGTTCAACTATATATAGGTTTTGAAGCAGTTCTTGCTTTATTTATGACGTTTTTCCTTTTTGTTGCTTTCCCGCCTGCTGATCGAATCTTTTTTGGAAAGTGGACACCTGAGCGGCTTGGGGCGGCTTGCCTTATCGGAGCGATGGCTACAACTGGTATGAGTGGGATTATGTTGGGATCTGTATCGGTTTCAGGAACACTTATCCATCTTGCAATCTTACTAGCAGCACTAGTGGGGGGACTTCCATTTTCAACAACAGTCGCGATGATAATCGCTGCAATCGTTGGGATAGCAGAATTATCGTTTACCGGAATGATGGCGGTCTATGGGATGACGGGCTTTTTTGCAGGTGCATTACGACGCTTTAAAAAAATGGGTATTGCAGTGGGGGGGATTGCGGTATCACTATTCTTCCTTATGTATGATCTGACGTTGCCTCTTGATAAATCTCATTTTGTGACAATCGGCGTAGCTACTGTTCTTTTTTTGTTTTTCCCAACAAAAAAACTTGAGACAATTCGGCGTGTATTTCATCCGGAAAACACGGATGTGACTGAAAAGCGACAGAAATGGCTAGCGGAAAGACTAGATGAACAGTTATCTGACTTCCAACAGTTCTCCGAATTCATGTCGGCACTCGTTAGCGACCGGTTTTCTCCGCAGAGTAATTCGAATATGGTGCCTCAACAAGTCATACCGAAAATCTGTCAGTCTTGTTTTAGGTACTCAAAGTGTTGGGATAGTGGAGACAATGATATGGGAGGACTGATTAATGAATGGGAAATGACCTATTCCATGACGAAAAAAGCGAAGCGGCACCGCGTGGAAGAAAAAATAAAATACAAGTGTATTCGTTTTAACGGACTTGTGGCAGAACTTGAAGAAACAGCAGCTTCAAGTTTATTGACAGGGCAACTTCAACACGGACGAAAAATGCTAGCTCTCCAGTTACGGGATATGAGTACTCATCTCGATAAAATAATGAATGAAGTTAAAGAGGATTTATCTGTTTATAAACCAGCTGAAGAAGAGTTAGCAAAACGTCTGCTAGAAAAAGACATCGAATTCTTTCAGATTGATATGTTGTCAGGAGAAAGGGGAGCGCGTCGCATCATCTGTTGTATCCCGGAGAAAAGATCCGACTTCGAAACAGATACTACGGTGGCAGAAAGGTTAATCCTACCTGTTCTAGAAGAAATGTATGACGAGCCTTTCCGGGTCGCAAAATCTCTCGTACTGCAAGAACCATTTCCGCATATTCAACTGACGTTCGGCTCTGCAGTTCGCTTTTCACTGGACTATGGCGTTGTCGCGACGGCGGGTGGTGAAACATTCCGAGCAGGAGATGCCTATGAAGTGTTCCCAATACATGAAGGACTAACTGCAGTCCTGTTGTCGGATGGGATGGGACAGGATTTGAATGCCTATCATGAGAGTCGAAAAGTAATCCGTCTGATGCGGGAGTGTCTTGATAGGAAAATGGATCCTGAAACGGCCATGCATACGCTTCACTATATGATGTCCCTGAACGGACTTGATGATATGTATGCAACACTAGATCTTGCTCTTATTGATTTACAGGACGGTCGTATTTGGTCTTGGAAAGCCGGGTCGATGAGTACGTATATTAAACGGGGGGAGGACTTTTTAAGGTTGGACAGCAAATCTGTGCCCGTTGGTTTTCTCCCATCCTTTTCTATTGAGGCGAAGAATGAAGAGTTAAAGTCGGGTGATATTATACTAATGTTAACGGACGGCATTTTTAACGGTGATATTCCAATTGAAAAACAAGAGGAGTCGCTGTATAACAGCCTTGAAAAATACGGAGGTTACGAATGCGACAAAATCGCCGATCGAGTTATGCATGAGATGGAGCGGAAGTTTGGTGTAATGGGTGACGACCGTACAGTGTTAGTTATGAAAATCGATCATGTATTGCCGAAGTGGTCAAGTTTTACACCGTACTCGCAAATTATTTCCCGGGAAAAGGCGATTTGAAGAATCTTTAAGGGAGTGAGGGGACCCTAAATTGAAGCCCCTTTAGAAGTTTTATGATAAAATTTGATTAAGAGTAAGTCACTATAGGAGGAAGTCGGGCAATGGATACATTGGGACAGAAAATTTTTCGTTTCGTCAAGGATTGGTTGCTAATTTCCCCGAATGACCGTATTCTTGTCGCTTGTTCAGGGGGGGTCGATTCAGTGGCGCTACTACACTTCATGGTCTCCAATCAGGAACGAATGGGTATTGAAATCGCCGCAATTCACGTAGATCATAAATTGCGTGGAGAAGAATCGGAGGCAGACGGTACCTTTGTGAAAGAATTATGTGAATCATACGGAGTACCGTTTTTTGGTGGAAGTGTTCCGGTGCCTGAAATTATAGAGAGAGACGGCGGGAATGTGCAAGCTGTCTGCCGTGATGGAAGATATGCTTTTTTTGCAGATATCATGCAAAAACATGGTTATCCTGTCTTGGCAACAGCGCACCATGCAGAAGACCAGTTGGAAACGGTATTGATGCAAGTGACAAAAGGCAGTATGCCTTCAGGTATCCCCGTTAAACGTGCAGTGGATGGGGGTCAACTTATTCGACCATTTCTTCCTGTCATGAAAGCGGATCTCTATTCATACGCTGCTGAAAACAACTTACAGTTCCGTGAAGACCCGAGTAATGAAAGTGACGCCTACCAGCGTAACCGTTTCCGTCACCGAATCATCCCCTTCCTTCAAGATGAAAACCCGGCAGTTGCGGAAAATGCAGTGAGAATGTCAGGTTGGCTTCAGCAAGATGAAGAGTTGCTTGAAATAATGGCGAAAGACCGTTTGGATGGAATTATTAAATTCACAGAAGCGGGCTTGCCTAGCGTCGATGGAAATGCTTTCTCTAACATGCATCAAGCTTTACAAAGACGGATGATTACACTACTATTGAAGTATGTTTACAATGGGGAATTTGTGCCCGTAAAATATAATTTCGCGCTCATTAACCAACTACTGCATCATCTGGCTTCACAGAATGGAAATGTCTCCATTGACCTTCCGCGCGGTTACCGATTCATTCGGGAGTATGGGGTGTTGACGTTCGTTCGAGACACAGCAAACGAGGAAATCTCTGGGCAAAAACGATTGCCGAAAGATAGTTGGATCAGTTGGGGAAATGACGTACAGCTTTATTGGACTGATGTGGATAATCCCGCAGCACAATTATTCACGGATGCAGATGATATCATGTATTTTGATCTGCCTCATTCTGCATTGCCTCTGGGAATTAGGAACAGAGAAGATGGGGATCGGATTTTGTTACCCGGAATGTCACATCCGAAACGCTTATCCAGGTTGTTTATCGATTCGAAGGTTGCTATGACTTCGCGCAACCAATTGCCGGTACTCATTACAGCACAAGGTGAAGTGTGTGCGGTTCCGGGCTTAAGATATGGAGTGGCATTTTCGAGAAAACAAACAGATCGTAGTAAATACATAGTTAGTACAAGGAAGTTATAATTGATATGTATGAAAGAGGGGGAATTCCGATGTTGGCAAAAGATATCGAGGAAATACTGATTACAGAAGATGAAATCCAAGGGAAAATCCGTGAGCTTGGTGAAGTACTTACTGAAGAGTACCAAGATAAGTTCGTTCTTGCAATTGGCGTTCTAAAAGGCGGCTTGCCTTTCATGAGTGATCTTATTAAGCGCATTGATGCTTATATTGAACTCGATTTTATGGATGTCTCCAGTTACGGCAATGCAACAGTTTCGTCCGGTGAAGTTAAAATTGTTAAGGATTTGAATACAAGTGTCGAAGGGCGCGATGTACTTATCATTGAAGACATTATCGACAGTGGGAAGACGTTAAGCTACCTCGTAGAATTGATGAAATACCGCAAAGCAAATTCTATTAAAATTGTCACACTTCTTGATAAACCGACTGGCCGGAAAGTAGATTTAAAAGCGGATTACGTTGGTTTCATCGTACCGGATGCGTTTGTAGTCGGGTATGGACTTGATTATATGGAGAAATACAGAAACTTACCTTACATTGGTGTGCTGAAAAAGGAAATTTACTCATTTTAAGAGAGTGGTAAGTATTTCTTAAATGAGTTTGCGAAAAATTCATTTAGCTAAGGCATTTCCTTTGTAGGTGAATCATACCTATGATAAGATTTACACTAGTTTTCTGTCTAATGAAATGAGGAGGCTTGGGATGAATCGAATACTTCGATACTTTCTATTATACGGACTGATATTTCTTGCGATAATGGGGATATTCAGTTCACTAAACAACACAAACCCAAAACAGAAAGAGATTCGTTACGATGAATTTATAACTGCTTTGGAAGAGGGTAAAGTGGAAACAGTAAGTTTACAGCCAGTCCAGCTCGTCCTTGAAGTGAGGGGTAAAATGGATGGGTATGAAGAAGGTGAAGAATTCGTAACAAATGTTCTGAACGATGCTGCTATACAAGATGACATCCGTTCACTTGCTACGAAAACCAATACTGAAATTGATATCTTGCCTACTCCTGTAGCAAGCGCATGGGTTTCTTTCTTTACCGGTCTTTTACCGTTCATCATCATCTTCATTCTATTCTTCTTCCTGTTAAACCAGGCGCAAGGTGGAGGCGGCGGCGGTGGCCGTGTTATGAACTTCGGCAAGAGTAAAGCGAAGCTTCATACAGACGATCGCAAAAAAGTTCGCTTCACTGATGTTGCAGGAGCGGACGAAGAGAAAGCGGAGCTTGTGGAAGTTGTAGACTTCCTGAAAGATTCGACTAAATTCGTCGAAGTCGGAGCACGCATACCTAGAGGAATCCTGTTAGTTGGACCTCCTGGTACAGGTAAAACGCTATTGGCACGTGCGGTTGCAGGCGAAGCGGGAGTTCCGTTCTTCTCAATCTCAGGTTCTGATTTTGTGGAAATGTTCGTTGGGGTCGGGGCATCACGTGTACGTGACCTTTTCGAAAATGCTAAAAAGAATGCACCATGTATTATTTTCATCGATGAAATCGATGCGGTCGGCCGTCAACGTGGCGCAGGCCTCGGCGGTGGACACGATGAACGTGAACAAACACTGAATCAGCTTCTTGTTGAAATGGATGGGTTCGGTGAGAACGAAGGGGTTATCATAGTTGCGGCGACAAACCGACCGGATATCCTTGACCCTGCACTTCTTCGTCCAGGACGTTTCGACCGTCAAATCACAGTTGGTCGCCCGGATGTAAAAGGAAGAGAAGCAGTTCTAAAAGTCCATGCGCGCAATAAGCCACTTGATGACACTGTCAACTTGAAGGCACTTGCACAACGTACACCTGGTTTCTCGGGAGCAGACCTTGAAAACCTATTGAACGAAGCAGCGCTTGTGGCTGCAAGACGTGACAAAACGAAAATCGATATGTCTGACATCGACGAAGCAACTGACCGAGTTATTGCAGGTCCTGCGAAGACGAGCCGCGTCATATCGAAAAAAGAACGTGATATTGTAGCATTCCATGAAGCGGGTCACGTTGTTGTTGGGCTAATGCTCGATGACGCTGAAATCGTTCATAAAGTAACAATTGTTCCTCGTGGTCAGGCAGGCGGCTACGCCGTTATGCTTCCAAAAGAAGACCGTTACTTCATGACGAAGCCCGAACTTCTCGATAAAATATCAGGGCTTCTGGGTGGTCGAGTTGCAGAGGAAATTGTCCTCGGTGAAGTTTCAACTGGGGCTCACAACGACTTCCAGCGTGCAACTGGCATCGCGCGTTCGATGGTAACTGAGTACGGAATGAGCGATAAGCTAGGACCGATGCAGTTTGGTCAGTCTCAAGGGCAAGTATTCCTTGGTCGTGACTTCAACTCTGAACAAAATTATTCCGAATCGATTGCATATGAAATCGACCAAGAAATGCAACGTATTATCAAAGAACAATACGCTCGTACACATGAAATTCTATCTGGACAACGCGACTTGCTTGATTTAATTGCAACGACGCTTCTAGAAGTCGAAACACTTGATGCAGAGCAAATTAATCATCTAAAAGATCATGGTACACTGCCAGATCGTCCATATGGCCGTTATGGCTTGGATAATTTAGATGATAAACCGAAGAGTATCGATGCAGTAGAAAGTGGAGATGACGTAGTCATTTCTGATTCGACTGGAGCACCTACGGATCCGTCAATCGTTGATTTACGAAAAGAATCCGATGGCGAACAACCTCTTAGGCCAATCGAAGAAGAACGCAGAGATTAAAAATTATGAAAGCTGACTGTTTCTTTTGAAACAGTCAGCTTTTTTGTTGCAAAATAATGTCTTTATGTCCGATACTTTACTGTATGGGAAGAATTAAACTTGCACCCATCCTCAATGTGACCCTGTTCAATGTGTCGCCATTCAAGCCACTTCTGCTTTTGTTCATAGCTTGGTATGTGGTATGATATGTTGGAAAATGACGAAGTTAGCGGGGGAACCAATATGATTCTAGTGCTGGATACAGGAAATACAAATATTGTCCTTGGTGTCTATGAACAAGGAGAACTTAAACATCATTGGCGTATGGAAACTTATCGACATAAGACGGAAGATGAATATGCGATGCAAGTAAAGTCGATGTTTTCACATGTCGGACTAACTTTTGACGATGTACGTGGCATTATCATTTCATCGGTCGTCCCGCCTGTTATGTTTCCATTGGAGCAAATGTGCAGAAAATACTTCAATCAAAAACCACTAATAGTTGGACCAGGTCTCAAAACTGGATTGAATATCAAGTACGAAAATCCGCGTGAAGTTGGTGCAGACCGGATTGTCAATGCGGTTGCAGCAATTCATGAATATGGAACTCCGCTGATTATTGTCGATTTTGGGACGGCAACGACCTATTGTTATGTAAATGAAAAAGGCGAGTATATGGGTGGGGCAATTGCGCCAGGTATCGGAATTTCATTGGAAGCATTGTTCGACCGGGCATCTAAATTGCCTCGTATCGAGCTCACGAAGCCAGAGCATGTTGTAGGGAAAAACACTGTAGCCGCTATGCAGGCTGGAATTGTTTATGGATATGTTGGACAAGTTGATGGTATTGTTGCCCGTATGAAAGCACAGAGTAAGGAAGAACCTACCGTCATTGCTACGGGAGGGCTTGCAGATCTTATTGCAAGTGAGACGACAGTTATTGATATTGTTGACAACTTTCTGACGCTAAAGGGGCTTCATCTAATATACGAAAGAAACATGTAGAAGGAGTAGATATTTTAAATGAAAGATTACTTAGTAAAAGCACTTGCATTTGAAGGGACAATCCGCGCGTATGCGGTACGCTCAACAGAAACGGTGTCTGAAGTACAACGCCGCCACAGCATGTGGCCGACAGCGACGGCAGCTCTTGGGCGTTCAATGACGGCGACTGTTATGATGGGTGCCATGTCAAAGGGCGAAGATAAACTGACAATTAAAATTGACGGCAATGGTCCAATTGGTTCAATGGTTATCGATGCAAATGCACATGGCGAAGTTCGGGGATATGCATCGAACCCACAAACGCATTTTGACTTGAATGAAATGGGTAAACTCGACGTAAAACGTGCGGTTGGAACAGAAGGGATGCTTTCAGTCGTAAAAGATTTAGGTCTTCGCGATTTCTTTACAGGGCAGGTTCCGATTGTATCCGGCGAGATTGCTGAAGACTTTACGGAGTACTTTGTCGTTTCGGAGCAGGTGCCTTCTGCAGTGGGACTAGGTGTTCTCGTAAATCCTGACAATACAGTTAAAGCCTCGGGCGGTTTTATAATCCAGGTTATGCCTGGTGCATCGGAGGAAACGATTGTACAACTTGAAGAGCGTATTGCTAACGTCGAACCAATTTCATCATTAATCAACCGCGGTCTTACACCTGAGGAAATACTTTATGAAGTACTCGGTTCTGAAAATGTGGAAATTCTAGACCAAATTGATGTTTCATTCGAATGTAATTGTTCAAAAGACAGATTTGGTAATGCAATCATTGGCCTTGGAGAGCAGGAAATCAGAGAAATGATTGACGAGGATGGAAAAGCTGAAGCACATTGCCATTTCTGTATGGAAACGTATGTGTATCCAAAAGAAGAGCTGGAAGGCTTTATCGATGAAATACAATCGAGGGCCTGAGTCTGGGACGGAAAGTTCACAGACACGTAAACTAAAGACGAAACCACTTGTTCTCCTAATTGCAATTCTATTACTGTTTAATATCTTTTGGTTTGTAGGTTGGCTTATGCCGAACAAATCAAAGCAAACAGATGAAGTAGTGGCATCGGTTTCCGGTAAGCCAATTACAAGAGAACAGTGGATGACTGCGATGGAAAAAGAAGTGGGTCACGAAACGCTCCTAGATCTAGTAAATGACTTGGTGATGGAAGTGGCTGCAGATCAGTATGAAATTGAAGTGTCCGATAAGGAGATTAACCTTGAAATGGCGCTTATCCGTTCCGTTGACGGCCGTTCCATTTCAGGTCAAGATGAAGAAAAGATGCGTCAAAAAATCCATTCCAATCTCATCCTTGAAAAAGTGTTAACGAAAGACATTGTGGTGAAAGACGATGCGATTAAGAATCATTACGATGAAAATAGTTCACTTTATAATATCCAAACTTCCTATCGAACCTCTATTATTATTGTTCCGACGAAAGACGAAGCAAAACAGACAATTGATGAACTGTCAAAAGGCTCAAGCTTCGACGTACTTGCAAAAGAGCGGTCGACGGATCTTGCATCAGCAAGCCTTGGTGGGGATATCGGCTATATCAACGATTCGACAGATTCAATTGACTTGGCTATCGTTGAAGCAGTGTCCGGAGTGAAAGAAGGAACGATAAGTGATGTAATAGCTTTGAGTGACGGTACTTACTCGGTTTTGCGTGTGAATGAGGTAGTGAAGGGGCAATCTTTTAAATTTAAAGAAGTAAAAGATCATATTAGGCGTGAGCTTGCAATTGAACAACTTCCACAAGCGGTTAACCCGGAGGCGTTCTGGGAAGAGTTTGATGCGGAATGGTTTTATGGTAAATGATAGATAGCTGTCCGGAAGTCGACTTTAATCGGCATATCCGGATAGCTTTTCTTGTCTTCGGGCATAGGATAACTTCTAGATAGGAATTTCGACTTGGTTACGGCATTATGCACTATTGGTCTGTCAGAGGGTTAATCTTTAAGGGGAGTAAAAGAATATATATTGTGCGCGTTCAATTGTTGACAATGTTCACATAATGGTAGTAAAATTAGTATTATAAAACATATCAAATTAGTAGGGATTGGGAGAGGGTAAAAATGACATTAGTTGGAAACTCCATTGCAGACTTAGTTGGGAAAACACCTCTTGTTAAAATGAACAGAATGACAGGTGCAGAAGATGCGGATATTTATTTGAAACTTGAATATATGAATCCGGGATCGAGCGTCAAAGACCGTATTGCGCTTGCAATGATTGAGGCTGCTGAAAAGTCGGGTGATTTGAAAGAAGGAAGTACGATAATCGAACCGACAAGCGGAAACACAGGAATTGGGCTTGCAATGATCGCTGCGGCAAAAGGCTATAAAGCGGTTCTCGTTATGCCAGATACGATGAGTTCTGAACGACGCAATTTGCTTCGGGCTTATGGTGCAGATCTTGTACTTACGCCGGGTGCTGAAGGAATGAAGGGCGCCATTGGAAAAGCTGAAACACTAGCAAAGGAAAATGGTTGGTTTATGCCACAACAATTTAACAATGAGGCAAACCCTGAAATACATCGCTTAACAACAGGTCCTGAAATTGCCGACGCACTAGACCGTGTGGACGCATTCATTTCTGGAATTGGAACGGGCGGTACGATTACAGGAGCGGGTCTCGTCTTGAAAGAGCGTTTTCCGGAAGTGAGCATTATCGCAGTTGAACCGACAGACTCTCCCGTACTTTCAGGCGGTAAGCCGGGACCACATAAAATTCAAGGTATTGGTGCAGGATTCGTTCCAAAAGTTCTCGACACGGAAGTCTACAACGAAATTATCCAAGTGACGAACGACGAAGCGTATGAAACGGCAAGACGTGCAGCTCGAGAAGAGGGTATTCTGGGCGGCGTTTCATCAGGAGCGGCAATCTTTGCAGCTTTACAAGTTGCGAAGAAACTTGGTAAAGGGAAGGTAGTCGTTGCGATTCTTCCTTCTAATGGAGAACGTTACTTAAGTACACCACTTTATCAATTTGACGAAGAATAATTAAATGCAGCTAGAAGGTGCTAAAATGCACCTTCTTTTTTATTTCAATTTTATTGGTTTTAGATGTTCTTCGAATAAAAAAGGAATTCACGCTAATTGTTATAGCGTAAAAAGGCTTTTTCCCTGTAAGATGAAGTTACTAAAGTTATCGGGAGGAAACTGGGATGCACAAACAAAAGATCGATTATACAACATTGTCGATGACGAAAGAACAATTTTTCTATGGCTATAAAGAATTGGCTCATATGCATGACACTCATGTCCTTCTTGAAAGTGGACGGGGCGGGGCATTATGTATGGCGGGAATTGACCCTCTTGTTACATTGCGGACATTGAACGAGAAAAAGTTACAACTAATTTGGCGTGATGGCACAGAGGAAGTAAGAGAAGGAGATCCCCTCGAACTACTAAATGAGTTTGTTCAGTCATATGAAATTGAATCTATTCCTGGACTGCCGGATTTTCAAGGCGGTGCAATAGGTTTCATAAGCTACGATTATGTCCGAACTTATGAAAATATTCCAGACGATACAATGGACGACTTGGATACACCCGACTTATTCTTCTGTCTGTTCGACCGCTGGGCGGTTCTTGATTGTAAGAATGAAATGGCTTATTTCATGACACTCCCAGATAGTGATTTAGAACCCTCGGAGCTAGAATCCGACTGGGTAGCCGCTGCGTTAGCGGGAATAAGCAAGCAAGTTTTCGCGCCAGGGGATGCTAAAGAGGTCTCTATTAGTGAAAAAAATCTAGCTGTTTCTGTTACGGGGCCGCAATTTGCGCAGATGGTTCGTGACGTGCAGAATTATATTTCAAGCGGGGATGTTGTTCAAGTCAATCTCTCGGTAAGGCAATCACAATTGCTGACAGCAAATCCGCTTGATATGTATGAAGCGCTACGCTCATTTAATCCATCTCCTTATATGGCTTCAATCGGGTCCTCGGAATTCTCCGTTGTCTCGGGTTCACCCGAGCTACTGCTGAAAAAGCGTGGAGATGAAATGAGTACGCGTCCAATTGGTGGTACGCGCCCTAGGGGGAAAGACGAAACTGAGGATGCTGCGCTTCATGCTGAATTATTGTCGAACAAAAAAGAGACGGGCGAACATATTATGCTTGTAGATCTGGAACGAGAAGACTTTGAACGTGTTTGTAAAACAGGAACGGTTGAAACAGATGAATTCATGGTCGTGGAAAAATATTCACACGTGATGCATCTCGTGTCGAACGTCCGAGGAAAAGCTGCAGAAGGCATATCTAATGCTGATATTGTCAAAGGTGTATTCCCAGGGGGTTCCATCACAGGTTCTCCGAAACTCCGGACAATGGAAATTATTGAAGAACTAGAACCCACGCGAAGAGGATTGTATACGGGTTCAATCGGTTGGTTTGGCTTTAATGGTGATTTTGAACTTAATATTGTCATCCGTACTGTCTATATTAAGGACGGCATTGCACATATCCAGGCAGGCGCAGGTCTTGTCGCCGATTCAGTGCCGGAAGCAGAATATGTAGAATCGTTAAATAAGGCAAAAGCGCTTTGGCAGGCAAAAGCGATGGTGGAGAAGTAAGATAGGAGGTTCGTTATGTGGTGTTGGATGAATGGTGAATTCCTGCGAGCGGACGAGTTAAAGATTTCACCCTTCGATCACGGTTTTCTGTATGGAGCTGGCTTTTTCGAAACGTTCCGAACGTATAAGGGTAATGTATTCTTGTATGATAAACATATGGATAGACTACATGCTGCACTCACAGAGTATCGGATTTCGATGCCTTACGATGAAATGGAAATTCTCACTGCTGTAGGTAGACTGGATGAACTGAATGGCGGCAGTGATGGCTATTTCAGGCTAAATGTCTCGGCGGGAGTCCATGATATCGGTCTTGCACCTTCTTCCTATGCAATGCCGAACGTTATTTTGTTTAGAAAAGAATTGGTTCCGACTGTTCGAGGTACGGAGAAGAGGGCAGTCTGGCTTGAGACGCCGCGTAATAATCCAGAAAGTACGGTACGTCATAAGTCGCACAACTTCCTTAACAATGTAAAGGGGAGACTGGAGCTATCTTCGTTGAAAGAGATGGAAGGTCTTTTCGTAACTGCTGAAGGTTATGTTGCTGAAGGCGTTACGTCAAATGTATTCTGGTTGAAGGATGGCGTATTATTTACGCCGACTATCGAAACGGGGATTCTCCCGGGGACGACACGTGCGTTTATCATAGAAAGTGCTAAGTCTGCCGAAATCACCGTGAATGAAGGGTTTTATGGTAAAGAAGATGTAGAATCTGCTGACGAGGTATTTGTAACGAACGCTGTGCAGGAAATCGTGCCCCTATCCATGATTGAAGAAATACAGCTTCCGGGAGCGGCGGGTGGTTTTTATAAAAGGCTCCATGAATACTACTTGCGGGCGATAGATGATATGAAAGAAGGTTATCGGTAATGAAATTGATTCATGCACGTGATACATACCAGTTTGGAAATGTAGAAATGGATTTTAAAAAAGAAACGGTTATCATGGGAATTTTGAATGTGACGCCCGATTCGTTTTCAGATGGCGGAAAATATGGCCGCATTGACGCTGCGCTTAAGCGTGCGGAAGAAATGCTTCGAGATGGAGCAAAAATTATTGATGTGGGCGGTGAATCCACTCGTCCAGGACATATTCCGATTTCATTGGAAGAAGAGCTTGAACGAACGGTTCCAATTATCAAGGCTTTGACGAATGAATTTGGATGCACCGTGTCGATTGATACATATAAAGCTGGCGTCGCAGAAGAAGCAATCTTGGCAGGCGCAAGGATCATCAATGATATTTGGGGAGCAAAACGCGAACCGTATATTGCAGACGTTGCAGCAAAACATAATGTGCCCATTATTCTAATGCACAATCGTGAGAAGGCGGAGTACGAAGGTAACTTTATGGATGAAGTTATCGCTGATTTGAAAGAAAGTGTAGGGATTGCTGTTGCGGCAGGTGTAACGCATGATAATATCTGGCTCGATCCGGGTATTGGGTTTGTCCGGAATGCAATTCAAAATATATGGACAATGCAAGGGCTCGATCGAATAGCTGAGATGGGGTACCCAGTACTTCTCGGAACATCGCGAAAATCGCTGATTGGAAGCGTTCTTGGCTTACCTGTTGAGGAACGACTTGAAGGAACAGGAGCAACTGTTTGTTACGGAATCGAACATGGCTGCCATATTGTGCGTGTGCATGACGTGAAAGAAATTGCCCGTATGGCAAAAATGATGGATGTGCTAACTGGGAAAACGGATTTCGAACAATAGGAGGAGTCCATTTTAAATGATGAAGTATGAGTGGCGAAAAGAGGATAAAGAAATCTATTTGCCAAAACAGACACCCACTATTTACGATGACATCGAAAAGTTGTATATCATAGTACAGGGTGAAGGGCATCCAGATAGCGATTTGTTCCGGTCAAACGTGGAACTTTTATATGCGTTGTCTTATAGTATTCGAATGATGCCAAAGAGTGGTTACACACCAAAAGACTACTATGAATATACAGTATTTCCGCTTGAGGGAATTTGGGATTTAGATGAAGAGGGCAGAAAATTGGATTACCTCGATAAAAATCATTTTGTTTATCAATTAATGATCAGACAGCCTGACTTTGTGACGAGCGAAGTTTTTCAAAGGGCTGTTGAAAACGTGCGGGCCAAAAAGAAACATATACCAGTCGATGCGGCAACACTTGAGCCGTTTTCTGATGGATTATCTGTTCAGATGATGCACCATGGTAGTTACGATAAAGAACCAGCAACGTTTTCTATAATGGAAAAGTATTGCGAGGAACAAGGTTTGATCCGAATTGAAAAAAGTCATAGAGAAATCTATATCACAGACGCTAGAAGAACAGCACCAGAGAAATTAAAGACTGTGCTTAGATTTAAAGTTTCAAAATAAGAAATGTAGTTTAATTGAGGAAGTAAATAAGTTGTGTACGTACGCTAACTTAAAGGTGGGTCACCCCATTGCTTTATCAGTCATACGAGGAGGATGCGGTATGGATTATATTCATCTGAACGAATTGGAGTTTTACGGCTATCACGGTGCACTGCCGGAAGAGACAAGGCTTGGTCAGCGTTTTCGAGTGACGGTTTCGCTTGCAACAGATTTGTCGGAAGCGGGAAAGACAGACAATCTGGATAAAACGGTTAATTATGCTGAAGTATATAGCTTGTGTCGAACAATCATAGAAGGCGAACCTGTAAAACTGATCGAAACAGTTGCAGAAAATATTGCGACAAAGGTATTGGTAATGTTTGCAGATAAAGTGACTGGCGTTCGTGTGATACTTGTAAAACCTGATCCACCGATTCCGGGCCATTATACATCTGTATCGGTAGACATTACGAGGGGGCACTTTCAATGAATGTTGCGTACCTCTCTTTGGGTTCGAACATCGGTGATAGGCTGCATCATTTGAAAGAATCGGTTCGAGCGCTTCATGTAAGTAATGGCACAACGGTTACATCGATATCGTCAATTTATGAAACAGTGCCTGTTGGCTATACAAATCAGGCAGACTTTCTTAACCTGGTTATCCGTGTTGAAACAGATTTAACAGCACATGAACTGTTGGTGGTGTGTCAAAGTATAGAACAAGAGCTTGGCCGAGTTCGTGAAGTCAAGTGGGGTCCTCGGACTGTAGACCTTGATATTCTGTTGTATAATAACGACAATATTGAAACGGAGAATTTGGTTGTACCGCACCCAAGAATGCATGAGCGGGCATTTGTTCTAATTCCTCTTCTAGAAATAGCTCCTTTAATTGCCGATTCGATGGTAGATACAGGCGTTATACTTTGGAAGAAGCTTAACGAAGTTGATGAATTCCTGCAAGAAGGGGAATGACACATACCATATACCATAGCTGTTCTGTCGGCGGGATAGGTAATAGAATATCCGTAACATGGTCAATACAATGAAAACGGCTGATGAGTTAACGAACCTTATGAACGGCTTTGGTGATGAAATGATGAAACGTGATCAAGTAGCAGTTAGTATAAGTTCTGTTTGCGTTGGATAAGTCGGGCTGTCACGCGTTGTGGCAGCCTTTTTCGATACGGATAAGTTAAAAGTTGGAGATTTTTCGTCAAGACAACAGTTATTCTTGGTGTTATTAGATGATGTGAATAAGTAAAACGTGTTTGGGTGGCGCAAATTGTGTACAATAGATGCATGCTATCTTATGCAGCGGATAATGATGAAGGAGTGAAAGAAATGTCACATTTGGATGAAATGAACGATCAGCTTTTGGTGAGACGCCAAAAGATGGAAGATATACGGGAAAGTGGACTAGACCCATTCGGCTCAAGATTCGAGCGGACACATCTATCGAATGAAATCCGGGAGCGTTTTGAAGAGATTTCAAAAGAAGACCTCGATGAAACGCCTCATACAGTAACAATTGCAGGTCGTATCATGACGAAGCGCGGTAAAGGAAAAGCTGGATTTGCGAATCTGCAAGATCTTGGCGGCCAGGTTCAAATCTACGTAAGACAAGATGCGATTGGTGAAGATGCTTACAAACTCTACAATAGTACAGATCTTGGGGACATTATCGGGATTACAGGGACAATCTTCAAGACGAAAGTTGGAGAACTCTCTATTAAAGCGACAGAATTCACATTCCTTACAAAAGCGCTGCGTCCATTACCTGAGAAATTCCACGGGTTGAAAGATATAGAACAACGTTACCGTCAGCGTTATTTGGATTTGATTGCGACGGAAGGTAGTAAAGAGACATTCATTCTAAGAAGTCGTATCATCCAGTCGATGCGCCGTTACTTGGATGGACAAGGTTTTCTTGAAGTAGAGACACCGATGCTACATGCGATTGCAGGAGGAGCATCTGCACGCCCATTCGTCACACATCATAATACGCTCGACATGACACTTTACATGCGGATTGCAATCGAGCTTCATTTGAAGCGTCTAATTGTCGGTGGACTTGAGAAGGTATATGAAATAGGACGCGTATTCCGTAACGAAGGAATTTCAACGCGCCATAATCCGGAATTTACAATGATAGAATTATATGAAGCGTACGCGGATTATAACGACATCATGGAATTGACCGAAAACTTAGTAGCTCATATCGCCCAAGATGTGCTCGGCACGATGCAAGTGCAGTATGGAGAAGATGTGATTGATTTAGCGCCAGGATGGAAACGTCTGCATATGGCTGATGCGATAAAAGAGTATACGGGTGTTGATTTCTGGAAAGAGATGACTAAAGAAGAAGCTCATTCATTAGCTAAAGAACACGGGGTAGAAGTTAAACCATTGATGGAAGTGGGACATGTGTTGAATGAGTTCTTCGAACAGAAGGTAGAAGAGCAACTTGTGCAACCGACGTTTATCTATGGACATCCTATTGAAATTTCTCCACTTGCGAAAAAGAATGCACAAGATAGCCGCTTTACGGATCGTTTTGAGTTGTTCATTGTACGACGTGAACATGCGAATGCATTTACAGAATTGAATGATCCGATTGATCAACGTGAACGTTTTGAATCACAACTTGTAGAAAAGGAACAAGGGAATGATGAAGCGCACGACATGGATGAGGATTTCATCGAGGCACTTGAGTATGGATTACCGCCAACTGGAGGACTTGGAATCGGTGTGGATCGCCTTGTCATGCTGTTGACAAATGCACAATCAATTCGTGACATCTTACTGTTCCCGCAAATGCGCCCGAAAGAATAAATGGAGTTAACCGCTGTGTAATGCCTATTAAAGGGCTTTTACACAGCGTTTTTTATAGATTTGGATAAAAAGATGAAACTAATTCAAAATTAGTGTTGCATTAAAAGTAGCCAGGTGATATATTAGATAACGTTGCCAGTCCGACACATCGTGTTTAGTCAAAACTTGAAAAAAGAAATTGAAATTAGTTGTTGACACGGACGACGTAACTTGGTATGATATAAGAGTTGCCACTGAAACAAGCGGCAAACAAATAAAGAGGAATGCAAATCAGTTCCTCGCCAAATGAACCTTGAAAACTGAACAGCAAAACATCAATGAGATATCGCGAGAGTGTGAACGCACTTGAGCAAAACGTTTCAAAGTAAGTCGATTTCGGTCGAACGAAAAGAAACACACACAAGAATCTTCGGATTCGAGTCAGCAAGAAATGAGCTATTCATTTTCTTCTATTATGGAGAGTTTGAT
>NZ_JBXCJE010000016.1:0-71306 GCF_056786535.1 Sporosarcina sp. Y352 | reverse complement strand
ATTACATCTTTAGGTCCCGTGGTGTAGCGGTTAACATGCCTGCCTGTCACGCAGGAGATCGCCGGTTCGATCCCGGTCGGGACCGCCATTTAAATCTAAATTCAGAACCGATTACGGGATTTCATTCCGGAGTCGGTTTTTTTGTTGTTTAAGATGTTAAAATGATTATAAAAAAGTATCAATACTTTCCGATGCAATGTATTTTAGGTACACTATAGCAAAGAAGTAGAAAGGAAATCTGATTATGACTAGGAAAATAGAAGTGAATTCTGTCGAGGAGACAGAAGAAATCGCAACTAAACTTGCATCTCTTCTCACTCCTCCAGATGTACTGACGCTTGAGGGGGATTTAGGTGCCGGAAAAACAACATTTACAAAAGCCCTTGCAAAGGGATTAGGTGTTACAGGCACAGTTAATAGTCCGACTTTCACAATCATTAAACAGTATGAAGGGAAGTATCCGTTCAATCATCTGGATGTCTACCGATTAGCTGGCAGTGATGAGGATCTTGGCTGGGACGAGCTATTTTATGGTGATGCCGTATCAGTAATTGAGTGGGCACATCTAATTAAAGATGATTTACCTACAGAACGTTTGGAAATTCAGCTTGTCCATAATGGTGAAGACAAACGAACAATTATTATTACGCCTCTAGGTAAGAGGTATGAAGAGATTTGTGAGGGGATTTTCTTATGATTTGGTTAGGTATAGATACAGCTAACACGCCCATTTCCGTTGCCCTAGTTAAAGATGGGGAATTATTAATAGAAGAAACTTCCGCGATGGCTATTAATCACTCCTTACGTGCTATGCCAGCAATTGAACAGCTATTGGAAAAAGCAAATCTGAAACCAGCGGATATAGGTGCAATTGCAGTTTCGGAAGGACCGGGTTCATATACAGGTGCTCGAATTGGAGTGACGATTGCAAAGACACTTGCCTGGACACTCGGTAAGCCTCTCGTTGGGGTGTCTACTTTGAAAGCAATGGCAGCAAATGTGTTATTTTACAACGGTTTGATTTGCCCGTTAGTCGATGCTAGAAGAAGTAATGTCTATGCAGGTGTTTATCGGTCCGAAGCAGGAAAACTTACTCAATTGATAGAGGATGGACATTACTCCCTTGAAGAATTGATTCTATTACTTGAAGAGCAAAGTAGTCCTATTTTATTCGTTGGAAAAGATACGGCTATGCATAAAGAAATGCTTATTGAACGGCTTGGTACAGGTGCCGTAATTTCTCCTCTTCAATTTAATCTACCTCGGGCATCTTCGCTTATATATGTAGCTGCTCAATCAGAACCGGAAAATGATATTCATGGATTCGTTCCGGAGTATAGACGTATTGCTGAAGCAGAGGCAAATTGGCTGAAAGAGCAGGGAAAGGAAAATGATCTTGGATAAAGTGATTATTTATAGAGAGATGGGAACAGGTGATATATCTTCAGTTGTTGAAGTTGAAGAAGAAGTATTTGCTACTCCTTGGACTGCGGAAGTTTTTGAACATGAAATGAATGGAAATGACTATGCTCATTATGTCGTAGCTGAATTTGAAGAGAAAGTCATAGGCCATTGTGGCATGTGGATTGTTCTAGATGAGTGTCATATTACAAATGTTGCGGTACGAAAGCATATGCAGGGAAACGGCATTGGTGAAGGATTGATGAAAGAAGCGATAGCTGTTTGTAGAGAAAAAGAAGTCCGGTTAATGACCCTGGAAGTGCGGATGACTAATACTACGGCTCAAAATTTGTACCGTAAACTTGGTTTCCAGGACGGCGGAATCAGAAAAAACTATTATGCAGACGACCATGAAGATGCGCTCGTCATGTGGGTGGAATTCAAATGACAAAAGATATTTATATTTTAGGAATAGAAACGAGTTGTGATGAAACTGCCGCTTCCGTTGTGAAAAATGGAACTGAAATCATTTCAAATGTTGTGGCATCACAAATTACTAGCCAAAAGCGATTTGGCGGGGTAGTACCGGAAATCGCTTCAAGACATCATGTTGAACAAATTACATTGGTGATTGAAGAAGCACTTTCGAATGCAAAACTTAAACCTGCAGAGTTGGATGCAGTTGCCGTTACGGAAGGGCCGGGTTTAGTCGGCGCGTTGTTAATCGGCGTTAATGCTGCGAAAGCATTTGCATTTGCCAATGGATTGCCGATTATAGGCGTGCATCATATTGCAGGCCATATTTATGCGAATGAGCTGATGCAACCAATGGAGTTCCCACTTCTAGCTATAATCGTCTCAGGTGGTCATACAGAGCTTGTATTAATGAAAGGGCATGGTTCATTTGAACTCATTGGTGAAACGCGTGATGATGCTGCTGGTGAAGCCTATGACAAGGTAGCTCGTGTACTTGGACTTTCATATCCGGGCGGTCCACAAATTGATAAGCTGGCAGCTGAAAGTGATGGACAAATAGAATTTCCAAGGGCTTGGCTTGAATCAGGTTCGTACGATTTCAGCTTCAGTGGACTCAAATCTGCTGTTATTAACTACAAACATAATCTTGCACAACGTGGAGAGGCCGTAAACCCATTCCATGTCGCAGCAGGTTTCCAGGCGAGTGTTGTGGAGGTACTGACAACAAAAGCATTGAAAGCAGCGAAGGAGTTTGGAGTCAAGCAAGTAATTGCAGCTGGAGGAGTAGCAGCAAACAAAGGATTACGCTCATCTCTTGAAGAAAACTTCAAGAGGGAGGAAGTTCCCTTCTATGTACCTCCAATTGCACTCTGTACAGACAATGCAGCAATGATTGCTGCTGCTGGATCAGCAATGTTCAGTGACGGTATTCGCGGAAATCTTGCAATGAACGGTAAACCAGGTATGCCCCTCGTCTCGTGGAAAGAATAAATACGTAAAAACACAGAAGTTGCCAAATTGCGACAATTTCTGTGTTTTTTTATCCCGATTTATTTTAGAATGTCAATAGGGAACGTTCGTACTTATGCACATTTGTTGATAAGTTGTGCATAACAATGACATATCAACCATTAATAACAGTTGAGGGAGGATAACTATGTGTATAACAATTGACTTTACTGTGGGTAATGTGGACAATATTAAACTATTACCGGTATAACTAGGTTTTAGTTGTGAATAAGATTGTGGAAAGTATTTCGCCGGTATAATGTGCATATTTCGTAATCCGATATGTTCCGACAGCAAAAAGTGACAAAGCGCCACTTTGAATCAAGAGTCTTGATTCAAAATGACGCAATCCTTTCTTAAGCTAAAATCTCTAGTTCCTCTTGCAGCGCAAGCCAATTTTCCGATTTGCGATCATGTTCATCCTGGAGTGTGTCAATCTGGGACTGCAATTCCATTAATTTCACATGGTCATCTGCAAACTCAGGAGTGGAAAGTTCTTCTTGTAATGCCCCAATCTTATCTTCCAAAACTGAAAGCTTAGATTCTACTTCGTCTATGGCTCTAGTTAATCTTCTTTCCTGTCTTTTTAGCTCTTTGTCATCGTCTTTTTTTCTTTCAATCACTGGAGTTGTCGTTTTTGTTGCTGCATTTGTTTCGGCGAGCAGTTCTTCCTGTTCCAGCTTCTTCTCTACGAAGTAATCGTAATCACCAAGATATTCAACTGCACCAGTACCGCTAATATCAATTACCTTAGTTGCAATACGGTTAATGAAGTAACGATCATGTGACACGAAGATAAGCGTGCCCGGGAAGTCATCCAAAGCATTTTCTAGAATTTCTTTACTATCAAGGTCTAGATGGTTTGTCGGCTCATCAAGGATAAGTGTATTCGATTTCTGTAACATCAATTTAGCAAGTGATAAGCGGGCTTTTTCCCCACCTGATAAAGACCTAACAGATTTCTCCACATCCTCACCAGTAAATAAAAAGCGTCCTAGCACAGAACGAACATCTTTTTCATTCATCATCGGCCACTCATCCCACAGTTCTTGTAGAACGGTACCAGTTCCGATAAGTGTTGCCTGTTCCTGATCGTAATAGCCAAATTGAACATTTGTACCATACCGGATTTTACCGGATATCGGGTCTTGTGCTTTAACGATTGTTTTTAATATTGTTGATTTCCCTACGCCGTTCGGTCCGATGAGCGCAATGCGATCTTGTTTGTATATCCGCATATCGATTCCCTTTGAGACAGGAATACCGTCATAGCCTACCGCTAGCTCTTCAAGGGCAAGTACATCGTTACCACTTGGTCGATCAATTGAGAAAGTGAAATTTGCTGATTTCTCATTACCATCAGGCGAATCCATCCAGTCCGTCTTTTCAAGCGTTTTTCTACGACTCTTGGCCATTTTGGATGTAGATGCACGAGCAATATTGCGCTGAACGAAATCCTCAAGCTTGGCCTTCTCTCCCATTTCTCTTACAAATAGTTTTTGATCACGTTCATAGTTTTTTGCTTTTTCGTCAAGATAGGCAGTATAGTTACCTGTGTACTTCATTACTTTTTTACGGGACACCTCGTAGACAATCGTGACGATTTCATCTATGAAATAGCGGTCATGGGAAACAATTAGAATAGCCCCTTCGTATGATACCAAGTATTTTTCAAGCCAGCCTAACGTTTCGATGTCAAGGTGGTTTGTCGGCTCATCGAGTATGAGGAGATCGGGCTTACTAAGAAGCATTTTAGCAAGCGCCAATCGTGTCTTTTGACCACCCGAAAGAAGGGTGACATTTTTAGTGTAGTCCTCAGGGTAAAAACGCATCCCGTGCAGTACTGAACGGGTATCAGATTCGTATTGATAGCCGCCTGAGTCCTTAAATTCGACTTGCAGAGCATCGTATTCTTTAATGACACGATCATAGTCAGTCTTATTGTCATAGACAGACGGATCGGCCATTTGTCCTTCAAGCGATCTGAGCCGTCTTTCTATACTGTGAAGTGGTTCAAATACGGTCATCATCTCTTCCCAAACTGTTAACGAGGAATCGATTCCTGAATGCTGTTCAAGATAGCCGATTCGTATATCTTTCGGAACGATTAAATCACCTGAATCAGCTGTCATTTCACCGGCAATTATTTTGAGAAGTGTTGATTTGCCAGCGCCATTACGTCCAACTAATGCAACGCGGTCGCGGTGCTGGACTTCTAGTTTTACGTTTTCTAATATATCTGTTCCTGAAAATGATTTTGTTAGTCCATTCACTTGTAATACAATCAAAAGTAGCACCTCTATTCCTCTTCAGTTTAAATGAATAGTGTCAAGCGTGCAACGGTCGCCTTTACAACATTCATTATCTACTGTACGATAGAATCGCCTTTAAGTACGTGCAGGAGGGTTAGTATGATAGAAGAAACACCAAAAATTCCACAGGCAACGTCAAAGCGTTTGCCTCTATATTATAGGTTTCTCCAAAATTTTGCGAACACAGGAAAGAAACGTGTATCATCCAGCGAGTTAAGTGAAGCGATGAAAATCGATGCCGCTACGATTCGACGTGATTTTTCCCATTTCGGGGCACTTGGCCGTAAAGGTTATGGCTATGACGTGCATTACCTAGTAGACTTTTTCCGTCAAACTCTCGACCAGGATGAAAAAACGGACGTCGCACTCATCGGGGTTGGTAGCTTGGGAAATGCTTTTTTGAAATATAATTTCCATAAGAACCATAATACGCGGATCGTCATTGCATTCGATCCAAAATCAACTCAAGAGGGCACAGAGATGAGTGGAATACCTGTCTTTCATCCTGATACGCTTAAAGAAAAGATTGAGGAATTAGGTATTGACCTCGTAATTCTCACAGTGCCATCACGTATTGCGCAAGAAGTGACAGATCGACTTGTCACTATGGGTGTTAAAGGGATTCTAAACTTTACTCCTGTCCGTCTAGCAGTACCGGAATCGGTACGAGTGCATACAATCGATTTGTCTGTAGAATTGCAAACACTTATCTATTTCATAAAAAATGACGTCAAAGGTTCACATATGTAACGGTTCGTTATTAGTAATCCCAACAGCTTTCGTGTAAAATAGACGTAGAAAGGATCGAACTATATCCTTTCTTGAAGAAGGATTGTACTTCAATTCCTATCTTATGAAGGAGGTGTCCGAAATGCCAGGTCCAGGAAGTCTGATTATCATCGCTGTTATTGCTTTGCTCGTATTCGGTCCTAAGAAATTGCCTGAAATCGGGAAAGCCTTTGGTTCTTCATTGCGTGAATTCAAACACGCCACAAAAGGTCTTGTAGAAGACGACGATGTAAAAAAAGTGGAAGACAAGAAAGAAGAACTGAAGTAAGTTAGGATGACTGTCCGATGAACGATAAAAACTTAACAATCATTGAACATATAGATGAAATTAGAAAACGGCTGATGGTCATCGTCGTTTTCTTTGTTATTGCAGTAATAGGTGCTTTTTTCGTCGCGAAGCCGCTGATTCAATTTTTGCAGTATGATGGAGAAGCGAATAATATTACGTTGAATGCTTTCAACGTACTGGATCCAGTCATGATTTACGTGAAAGTAATTGTCTTTATAGCATTCATCGTCATTTCTCCGGTGCTGATGTATCAATTATGGTCTTTCGTTTCACCGGGATTGCATGAAACGGAACGGCGCGCGACATTAAATTATATTCCGTTCACCTTTCTCCTGTTTGTCGGAGGAATTGCTTTTTCGTATTTTGTCTTGTTGCCATATGTGATGAAGTTCATGATGAATTTATCCGCAGAGCTAGATATAACCCAGACAATCGGGATAAATGAGTATTTCACTTTCCTTTTCCAACTGCTTATACCATTTGGCATTGTTTTCCAATTACCGGTAGTCTTACTATTTTTAACAAGACTTGGTATATTGAATCCGAAGACACTCGTGAAAATAAGGAAGTACGCTTATTTTGTCCTATTCGTGATTGCGGCATTCATTACACCACCTGACTTGTTGTCCCATTTGTTCGTCACGGTTCCGCTATTTGCGCTTTATGAAATTAGTATTTTCATATCCCGCTTTGGTCATAGGAAATACTTGAAGGCGGAACAGCAACGACAATTTGAAGAAGCGACAGCTGAACAACAACGTCAAATCGAAGAAGTTAACAATCAACAGCAGAAATAATAAAAAAGTCTTCCACAACCCGCATATGGGTTGTGGAAGACTTTTTTAGTTCAGGAAAAAGATGATGACAGGCTTCATCTCTTCTTGCCATTTTAGTATCTTCTCCATGTTTAGGTTGAGAAGGACTACAAATCCATTCATCAGTAAATGAGCAATCATCGGTGTCAATATTCGTTTCGTTCTGTAGTACAGATAAGCGAAGACGAATGCTGGCATCATGTACATCAGAAGGTGTTCAAATTCATTATGTACAGCGGCAAACACGAGCGCACTGACAGTAGCTGCAATCCAAAAATTCGTCTTTTGATAAACACCACCAAAAATAACTCTACGGAAAATGATCTCTTCGAGGAATGGGGCAAAGAGTACCATGCATATAATGATGATTGGGGATACTTTGGCAATTTCTGAAAGGATTGCGGTATTATCTGAACCTGGTGTTATTCCAATTGCATTTTCGATAGCACCGGCAAGCATTTGACCTCCAAGTGCCAGAAAGAAACCAATGAAGCCCCATAGAATCGAATTAGGAATGGTAGACTTTTTCCCTTTGAAAACCTGGAAGAAATTCTTCTTCGGTACAATTAATAGTAGGAAGATAATAGATGCTATTGAATTGACGATGAAAAGTGTCCATGAACTGGCTCGATATGCTATATCTTTATCGGTGAATTGCTCATCCCAAGGGAAGTATAAGAATAGTCCTTCGGATAAAAAGATACTGCTTACATGCATTAGGATGTAAGTAAGAAATAGGTAGATGTAAATTTTTCCGTTTTTCAAGTAATGCCACCCTTTCAACTGTGGTTGAGCCTAATATTATCTGTTCAGAACAAGATATGCAAAGAGAAAATCTTCGGAGTATTTCACTTGCAATATATGCAAATCTTCATTATGATTAGAAATGTATTAGCACTCATGACTGTTGAGTGCTAAAAAGAAGATATTACTCTGAGGAGGTTGTTTCAATTGTTGAAACCATTAGGTGACCGTATTGTTATCGAGCTAATCGAAGCAGAAGAAAAAACGTCAAGCGGTATTGTAATACCGGACTCTGCAAAAGAGAAACCACAAGAAGGTAAGGTTTTTGCAACAGGTACTGGACGCGTTCTTGAAAACGGCCAACGAGTTGACTTAGAAGTTAAAGAAGGAGATCGTATCCTTTTCTCTAAATATGCTGGCACTGAAATCAAACATGAAGGAAATGAATATCTGATCTTGCGTGAAAGTGACATCTTAGCGGTAATTGGCTAATATACTAATGCTTGGATAGTTAAAAAATACACGAAAAATCAGGAGGGTACTTATAAATGGCTAAACAAATTAAATTTAACGAAGAAGCACGAAGCGCAATGCTGCGTGGAGTAGATACATTAGCAGATGCTGTCAAAGTAACGCTTGGACCTAAAGGACGTAACGTTGTTCTTGAGAAAAAATTTGGTTCACCGCTAATTACAAATGACGGAGTAACAATAGCACGTGAAATCGAACTGGAAGATGCTTTCGAAAACATGGGAGCAAAACTGGTTGCTGAAGTAGCGTCTAAAACGAACGAAATTGCTGGTGACGGTACAACAACTGCAACGGTTCTAGCGCAAGCAATGATCCGTGAAGGACTGAAAAACGTTACGGCTGGTGCTAACCCTGTAGGAATCCGTAAAGGAATCGAAAAAGCGGTTGCAACTGCTGTTGAAGGCCTAAAAGAAATCTCCAATGAAATTGAAGGAAAAGAAGAAATTGCACAAGTTGCTTCCATCTCTTCTGGAGACGAAGAAGTAGGACAACTGATTGCTGAAGCAATGGAGCGCGTTGGCAACGACGGCGTCATTACAATCGAAGAGTCAAAAGGCTTCACGACTGAACTCGACGTTGTTGAAGGAATGCAATTCGACCGTGGCTATGCTTCTGCTTACATGGCAACAGACACTGATAAAATGGAAGCTGTTCTAGATAATCCGTACATCTTGATCACAGATAAAAAGATTGCGAATATCCAAGAAATCCTTCCTGTTCTTGAACAAGTTGTTCAACAAGGTAAACCACTTCTAATGATCGCTGAAGACGTTGAAGGCGAAGCACTTGCAACACTTGTTGTAAACAAACTGCGCGGCACATTCAACGCTGTTGCTGTTAAGGCACCTGGCTTCGGAGATCGCCGTAAAGCGATGCTTGAAGACATTGCGACATTGACGGGCGGGGAAGTCATTACTGAAGACCTTGGACTAGACCTTAAATCAACTGATATTTCTCAGCTTGGTCATGCAGTAAAAGTTGTCGTTACAAAAGACAATACGACTATCGTTGAAGGTAGCGGAAATTCAGATCTTATCAAAGCACGTGTTAATCAAATCCGTGTTCAGCTTGAAGAGTCAACTTCAGAATTCGATAAAGAGAAATTGCAGGAACGTCTTGCGAAACTTGCAGGCGGCGTGGCAGTTATCAAAGTCGGAGCAGCTACTGAAACTGAACTTAAAGAACGTAAACTTCGCATTGAAGACGCATTGAACTCAACGCGTGCAGCTGTTGAAGAAGGTATCGTTTCTGGTGGTGGTACTGCACTAGTTAATGTTTACACGAAGGTAGCGGCATTACTAGAGTCTACTGAAGGCGACGTTGCAACCGGTATTAAAATCGTACTTCGTGCGCTTGAAGAACCTGTACGTCAAATCGCTAACAACGCGGGCCTTGAAGGATCTATCGTTGTTGACCGTCTGAAACGTGAAGAAATCGGGATCGGCTTTAACGCTGCAGACGGCGAATGGGTAAACATGATGGAAGCTGGAATCGTTGACCCAACTAAAGTTACACGTTATGCACTCCAAAACGCAGCATCTGTTGCAGCGATGTTCTTGACTACTGAAGCAGTAGTTGCAGACCTTCCTGAACCAGCAGGCGGTGGAATGGGCGGAATGCCTGACATGGGCGGTATGGGCGGCATGATGTAATCTCTTCACAAGCTATTTTGTAAAGCTGTCTCGTTCATAATTAATTAGTATAGGAATAACCACTTCTCAGAAAAATTGGAGAGGTGGTTATTTTTTATGCTTTTAAAATTTGCATATCAAGACTTTTTAGCAGACAGAAAGTTTAAGAACACAACGAAAGTGAACATTGGAAACTACGAGAGGACACTAAGGCTGTTTATCGACTATTGCCTTGAACTTGGTGTCATTAACATTGAAGAGGTAGCACAAAGCCATGTACGTAGTTACCTAGTTGATTGCCAGGAGAGAGGGAATAAGCCGGGGAGAATTAATACAAAAATTATGAGAATCCGAGCATTCTTCAATTATCTTATTGAGGAAAAAATAGTAAGTGAAAATATGGCTCATAAAGTGAAATTACAAAAAGAAGATGTGAAAATTGATGTCTTTACAGATGAACAGATATATCAAATGTTAGCTTACTATCGAAGTTTAAGGCGGAAAGAGAAGAGTTATTTCAGTTATCGGGGCTATTTATTGATTATGCAAAATTTGTGTAATGTGTAAAACCTCACTTTTATACAACAAAAGACCCCATAAACAATATATGGGGTCTTTCCTCTACATCTTTTATGTTATTATATGATGAATTTTTTGCTTCTCGCGAAGTAATTGAAGAACAAATTTCTTATCAAGATCCAGACTATACGATTGAAGAGAAAGCAGAGAGACAATTGACTAGCTATTTTTGGGGTGTATTTGGGGGTGTAATTTAATCAAAGTGAATCAAACAGCGATATGTTATAATAAGATTTTTTTAGTTATTAAGGTTTACTTCAGTAAAATAAGGTATATTATATTTGTTGAATAGATTCTCTTTAAAGACAAGAAAAGTTGGTGAACAAAGTGGGGAAATATCAATTGGATAACAAAGGTCGGGTAGCTGTGACAAAGTATCATGAAAAACACAAGCCTGCCCAATTTGATAAAAAGGAGCAACTCGAAAAAATACGTGCGGAGTATTTGAAAAAGAAACAAAAACAAACAGATAAATAAAAAGAAGACATATCTTCAAAATTGTCAAAAACAGACCAAGCAAAAGGATATTTTAGAATTAACGACGGTATAATACTTGTTTAAGAATTTAATATATTGTAATTTGAATATTAAAAGAGGATTAAAGTAAAATCATTCTTTTACTTAGCGAGGTAGAGCAATTTATCTCGTTTTTATAAAAAATACAAAAAGGAAGACCTTTTCTTGGTAGAATTAAGTCACCACAATCAATCCTAGAAAAGAGGTCTTCCCTTTGACTCAGTTTACAACAGCTAAACGTTGTAAATTTGCGTTCTGCCTATGGTGCCTCTAAATTGATTAACTTTTATTCCTGACTTTGTAGTAGTTCAGGGAATAAATAATGTAATATATCCATAGTCAGACGTTGCGAATTCCCTTTATACGGATATATATGCATATACATGGATGGATTAAAGTTCGCTTCTAAAATCCCATAAGCATTTTTATCAGCGGCGGGAGCTTCTTTATTTTCAATAATCAAATCGATGCCACTAATTTTAGCTCCAAGTGCCGATACCGCATCCACTGCAATCTTTTTATAATCATCAGAAATTTGATCTGTTACATCAATCGAGTCTCCACCTGTACTGACATTAGAGTTTTCACGCAAATAGATGATTTCATCAATTTTTGGAATCGAATCCAATCCATATCCTTGACCTTTAAGCATAAGTTGCTCCAATTCACCTAATTGAATACTTTCTAAAGGCGTCCTATGGTCTCTTCCTCTTAACGGATCACGGTTCTTTTCAATGACTAACTCTTCGATTGTATGTTTACCATCACCTTTAATATTCGCAGGAACTCGTGACAAAATAGCATACACTTTATCATTTAATACAAAAAATCTATATTCTGTTCCATTAAGAAACTCTTCGACTAATACAGAAGAATCTTCTTTAAATGCGAGTGTGATTGCTTTTAGATAATCTTCGTAATTTGCCCCTTCTTTAAAAATTGATATTCCCAATCCAAAGTTAGTTGTTTTAGGCTTCACAACGAAAGGTTTAGAAGAAAACAAATCGTAAGAACGTAAAGCATGATCTATGTCATTATATTCTTCACCATTCGGCACTCGGAATCCGTGTTGATGAAGAATCTTCTTTGTGACTGTTTTATTTTCCATAATTAAAGTAGATACATAGCTATCTTTACTTGTCATATTCCCGTTTTTTACAAATTCAACATGATCTTTAAATTGAAGCTTTAAAAACTGATCTTGCCTATCTAAGATTTCTACCTGGATTCCTTGCTGAATAGCATCGAACATTAAAATCTGAGTGGACAACTCCATGTCAGTAAAACCTGTTAATTGATATGGTTTATCCCATGACTTTTCATAATTTTCTTTAGCAATACTCGTAGCCACTTGACCTTGACTATCCTTTTTACTATCTTTATACAGTCTTCCAGCTAAAGTCTTACTTGGGTCCATTAATATTTCCCTTAGACTAACAAATAATGTATCTGAAACAGTCAAATCCAGGATTTCTACTAGGTGTTCCATCTCATCAATAATGTTTTTAGCATCTACTTCAAATTGTGTATGCTCTAATGGATGTTCAAGCGCCACTAAATCATTGTAAAATTTACCCGCTTTTACCCACTCATCACTATGAATACCTTCATCTTTCCAAAGTAAATAAATTAAAAAAAGATGTAGGAATTCTGCTTGTTCATAGCTAATTCCATTCTTTTCAAAAGGGTTAATATCTATATTTCTTAATTCAATATATCTGACACCCTGACCTTCTAAATCTGAAGCATGTTGCCCACCTCTTAAACGGACAGCTGAATAAAATTCTTTTTCTTCTACTAGTAGTCCTCTTTGAACCATCAAAGAGATATCTGATATATAATTTTGCAAACTACTATATGAAACTTGAACATCATTGTGATTGGTATAACCATATTTACTGTTTCTAATACTTCTTACTGCTACATTCAAAGAATCTTCATCGAAAAAGTTCTTTTCACTACTAGGAGATGCGCCATATAAATAAGTTATTAACCATTGATAGTGTAAATAATTTCTTGTGGTTTTAAGATAAATCTCGGTTTTAAAATGTTGATAATCTTTTATCTCCGATTGTAAGTTAAATAACGCTTGGATTAACTCGTTTCCGAATTCAAAGTTGAAATGAATACCACTAATCATTTGTTTACGACGGCCATACGATTTGGATAACGATTGACGATATCTAACATTTTCGGAATTGTTCAGTTTTGCAATTACAATATCTTCTTCTTTTTCTGGTAACGCAGGCGGCATGCTTAATGGCCAAAGCATTTCATTATCATCCATAGAACGATAAACAACGTCATGGATAGCTGTTAAGTAATTAAACAGTTCATCTAGCGTCTCAGTAACAGGTGTGACTAATTCCATCTGTGTTTCGGAAAAGTCACGCTTGATAAAGGGGTGCTCATCTCTTGTAGAAATAGATTTAGGATGATCTGTTTTAGATAAATTTCCTGATAAGTCAACTCGTTGACTTTCTTTTTCAATCCCATAACGGGCTTTTAATAAGTATGGTTTAACACGGTCATTCTCTAACATTTTTTTAATATCCATATTAGCGATACCTCGCAATTCACTTGTTTTTAAAATTATTACTTGTTATTTAGATTGTAAACTGTGAAATATGACGAAATACAGTAATGGAAAATACCCACATTTAGTTGCAATGGGGATATTTTCCATTCTATATTTTATTGTGAAAGGGGAATTAGCTTAAGTGTTTCATATGAAAAGCGAAATGATCATCTAAGAAAGTAGCAATGAAGAAATAGCTATGATCATAACCTTCAATTTTCTTGTAATCTACTTCTTGGTTACTTTCTCGGGCATTTTCTAAGAAAGTGGTTTCTTCCAATTGTTCTGGATAAAACGTATCTGCAGTTCCTTGTGAAATGAGAATAGGTGGCATGCCAGTTTCTTTGATGAGTTCTGAAGCATCCCAATCTTTCCAAGCTGTTTTATCTTCGCCTAAATAAGAGGAGAATGCTTTTATTCCCCATGGGACTTGACTAGGACTTAAAATAGGAGAAAAAGCAGAAATTGCTTTGAATCTCGCAGCATTTTTCATCCCAATTACTAAAGCACCATGCCCTCCCATTGAGTGGCCCATTATGCTTTCTTTTCCTGAAAAATGAGGGACTAAAGTGGACGCGATACCTGATAATTCATCTGTAATATACGTATACATTTTATAATTCTTTGCCCATGGATTTTGTGTAGCATTTAAATAAAAACCTGCACCTTGTCCAAGGTCCCATGCTTCATCATTAGCAACATTTTCTCCACGTGGTGAAGTGTCTGGAATAATGACAGCGACTTGATATCTTTCAGCTAATCTTTGAAAGCCACTTTTTTGGCTGAAATTATCATCTGTACAAGTTAAGCCAGAAAGCCACCAAATTAGAGAGATCTTTTTCTTTTCTATATTTGATGGTAAGTAGATACTAAATGTCATATCACATTGCAAGGACTCAGAATAATGATTGTACTTATATTGTTCTCCATTGAAAGTACAATGTTGTTCAATTAGTTTAAGACTCATTATTTCACTCTCCATATGTTAATATTGTGCGAATTGACTTGCCTTTACTAAGTAAATCAAATGCCTCATTGATATCTATAAAGTCTAATTGATGTGTAATAAACGAATCTAAATCGATTTTACCATTCATAAAGTCTTCTATCATTCCTGGTAGTTCAGTTCTTCCTTTAACTCCACCAAAGGCTGACCCTTTCCATACTCGACCCGTAACTAATTGGAATGGGCGAGTCTGAATCACTTTCCCTCCAGCAGCTACACCGATAATAATACTTTCTCCCCAACCTTTATGACAAGATTCTAGAGCAGATCTCATTACTTCTACATTTCCAATACACTCGAAGCTATAATCTACTCCTCCATCCGTCATTTCAACTATGACTTCTTGGGTTGGTTTATCAAATTTAGAGGGATTAATAAAATCAGTAGCCCCCATTTTTTTAGCTAATTCAAACTTATCTTCATTTAAGTCTACCACAATAATTCGACTTGCTTTTGCTTGAACCAATCCTTGAATAACAGCTAAACCAATAGCTCCTAAACCAAATACGGCTGCAACAGCTCCTGCTTCAACTTTTGCAGTGTTGTGTACAGCACCAATCCCTGTGGTAACACCGCATCCAAATAGACAAACTTTATCAAGAGGTACGTCTTGCTCAACTTTCACTAATGAGATTTCAGAAACCACTGTATATTCGCTAAATGTGCTTGTTCCCATGTAATGATAAATGGGTTCTCCGTTATAAGAGAAACGAGTCGTTCCGTCAGGCATTAAACCTTTACCTTGAGTTTCTCGTATGGCGCTACATAAGTTAGTTTTACCAGAAAGACAGAATTTACATTCCCCACACTCAGGTGTATATAGTGGAATAACATGGTCCCCTGGTTTTACTGAAGTAACTCCATCACCGACAGAGATAACAACACCCCCACCTTCGTGACCTAGTACGGCTGGAAATACGCCTTCCGGATCATCACCTGATAATGTGTAAGCATCTGTATGACAGACTGAAGTGTACAAAATCTTTACTAATACCTCTTTTGCTTTTGGTTCTTCTACGTCTATTTCTACAATTGTAAGTGGTTCTCCTGGTTTAAACGCAACAGCTGCTCTACTTTTCATATGAATACCTTCTTTCTTTTTATCTACCTCTACATTGTTCATGATTACATATTATTGAACATCATACAATACTGACATATTTGTCAGTATGTAGTATGATTAACATAGGAAGTGAAAATGTATGACAATTCATTATAAAGAGAAAACTTTTTTCAATGGAAAAGACTTGGCGTTATCAGTTATAGGCGGACGCTGGAAAATAGCAATTATATGGTGTTTGCTTCAACAGTCTCCATTAAGGTTAAGCGAAATGCAAATAAAACTCCCCCAAGTCAATCAACGCATGTTAATTAGACAACTAAGGGAATTGGAAGATGATAAAATAATTAATAGAACTGTATACCCTGTTGTACCTCCTAAAGTTGAGTATCAACTAAGCGTAATCGGTCTTCGACTAGAACCCGTTGTAACCTCCATCTGTGATTGGGGAGATGATTTTGCAGAACAATTGGAAGGAAACACTGGTAAAATATCAGTTGACTAACAAACTGCACAAATAATTCCGATAATTACATACAAACACTATCCTAAATTGCACCATTAAATGCAACAAACGTTCGCAATTGTGGAAGAAGCACTGTGCATGTATCGGGCCAATGAAATAAATTCTTGTGAAATCAGTAAGCCTTTTTAAACTGTGAACTCTATTTTTATAAAACTCGATATTCAGACACGTAAGCATAATTTATTTGAATATTCACAAATTGTGGTATAATAATTACATAAGAAAAAGGAGATTGAGCGATTATGACTACTTATGAAGAAAATGTAGAAGGTTTTGATAAAATTGATTCCGCAAAAGCACAGGACTTGGTTAAAGGAGAAACCGAAGCCGTAATCTATATTGGCAAGGCTGTATGTCCTTATTGTCAAATATTCGTTAAAAAACTTAGAAAAGTTGCTGAGGAAACTGATACTCATATTTATTATATCAATAGTGTAGAAGAATCTAATATGGAAGGTATTACTGCCTTCCGTAAAAAATACGACATACCTACAGTTCCAGGCTTCATCTTTACTAATGGTGACAAAATAAACGTGAAATGCGATTCATCAATGCCAGAAGAAGAAATCAAAGCTTTTATGAATAAATAATTCAATTCCAAACACTGATCTTCAGCAATCGGGCTCAGTTGTGGGTGCGAAATGTTCCTGGCTTAAATGAAATGTGGTTACACAATTTCGGTAAAGGCCAGGCATTTTTAGGTTTCCTAAAACGGAGGGATTATGTCGAGGAGTCGGGTGAGTTGGTAACGCTCTGGAAGGCTCTCCATGCGTCGAGTAGCACGCTATTCAGTAAGGGGAAACCTGTTTTATAGGCTCGGCTAATAGGCACGAGAATTTACCGTAACAGTTCGATTGATGAAAGCATACTTGATGGGGTGTGTAAATCATGGTGCTTGGTTTGAACAGATATGGTGAGAGTGCAATGTGAAATACAAGAATATACTGTATTTCTGCAGAACTTTTGAATGTACGGTTCTAGAAGTGCGTTATATAGAAATGTATTTACTACCAAATGTGGGGTTAGCTATGGATGAGTAAGAATCCGCAATATGAAAATCCATCTTGTGTTACAGGCGCATGCATTGCTAACAGGCTCAAAGGAAGCACCTAAGCTTGTTATTCATATAAAGTTCCATACCTTTATGATCAATCAAATTATTCAATTTCTTTCTCAATACTTAATTTAAAATAGATAGTGACAAATTTGTCAGTATTAACTTATTATTCAAAATACAGTACAATAGGTTTACAAGGAAGAAGGGGGAAATATGAAAAGTAAAGCAGCGTAACACTTGGACCGAATGGACCACTCAAAATTGTTTACTTGGTTGTGGAATATCTACTGGTATCTGAGCTGTTAAAAACACTGCGAAAGTCGAAGAAGAAGCTGTAACTGCAGTATTTAGGTTAGGCGCATTTGGTTTAGCTGAAATTTAGAGATTAAAAAATAATGAATATACTCAAGGGGGAATTTATATGGTTACCACTAAATTACATTCAAGATTAGATAACGGGATTTATGATTATCCAGAAGTAAAAGACTTTGCTGGAGGTACATTAAAGTGTCTTTGTGAATCAAATAAAGTAGAAGTCAAGGTAGATTCACAAACAATGCACAACCATGCTTGTGGTTGTTCTAAGTGTTGGAAACCAGAAGGTGCAACTTTTTCTTTAGTAGCTGTAGTGTCTCGTGAAAAAGTTAACGTCATTAGTAACGGTGATAAGTTAGGGATAGTTGATGAAACCGCTGCAATTCAAAGACATTTCTGTAAAGAATGTAACGCACATTTATTTGGTCGTATAGAAAACAAAGACCATGCATTTTACGGGTTAGATTTTGTTCATACAGAATTATCAGAGGATAAAGGATGGTCGGCACCACAATTCGCAGCATTTGTTTCGTCTGTAATCGAAACAGGTACACCGGCTTCAAAAATGGCTGATATCAGAAAAGAGTTAAATAATCTTGGATTACCTACCTATGATGTCCTATCACCTGAGTTAATGGATTTAATTGCTGCTAAAACTGCTGAACTGAATAGCGTATTGCAGAAATAAAAGTTATATTTTAATGTAGTAATTAAGAAATATTAGACTAGTTAAATGGACCTTCTTTTTTATAAACTAGCGGTTGTTGATTAATCGTAAAATCGTTAGTTTATAAAAATTATTGTCGTCAAGAGTCTTTTAAAAGTCTAGTTTCGCTTCAATCTCACACATTTAAAAAATCTAGAGATTGAAAAGATATACAAAAGCACTTACTCTATTTCAGAGTAAGTGCTTTTGTATATTGATTATTTAGAGTGTGGGTCTAAACCAACAAGTAACGTATTGTGGCTCAGGTTCGATAGAGTGTATGCAATCATTGCACTATTCGTCGTTCACATGTCTACATATTTATATGAAACCGCTCTTAATATCTGGAATAATAGGCATTACAAAGGAAATGTGAAAGAGTAATTTAATGCTAGATAGACAATTGAATACAGAAGCATTCGATAAAAGACGTTTCAACGAAATTTATGCTATGTTGCAAGGTCTTCAATAGAAGGAACAGATCTCATCGTAAGAGATGGCGAACATAGCAATTATAATAATTTTTAAAAATAGACAACAATTAGAAATAGAAAATGCGGTAAAAGTTATGCATGAGTGGGGAAGTGCCAGTGAAGTTTTCCCTGAATGAACTTGTTTTCTGTTTAATATGGATTAATATTAAAAGGCAGGATATGGTTTATATGGAGTGTGCTTTTTTAGTAATTTAAATGTTAAGTATATTGGGATATTATTCATTGCGAAATATTTCACTAATATTACGTATTCGTAACCATGAATCATGCTATTCTTCTAATAGGAACATTATTGTTTTTAACATACTATGGTTGGTTAGCCATTGACAATTAATTTCCGCTAGAAAGCTCATTTAATTATGGGCGCTCTTTTATTATATCGAATTACGACAGTTACAATCATTTCCATTCACGCTATGATTAGTGTGGGGATAGGTGATCAAATGGGATATAACTTTGGAATGCAAGGTAAATCTTCTCAACAACAAGCGATTGTAAGGAAACGTGAACGAGAAGAAGAACTAAAAAAAGGAATGAATAAGACAAAACGAAATTAGTTGTAAAGCTATTGAACGAGCAGGACAATACGATGTAGTTACTTTCTCAAAAGGGTCTCAACTTTTAAGTTTTTCAGAAGGCTTATCGCTCACCCCGCGGAACGCGTGCTCCTGTATCGGAAATCAGTAGTATTATAGGACAGAACCTATTCATCAAATTACTTGGAACACTGGAATTATGAAACAGAAAATTTTATACTTATTTTTTTGAAAAAAGCATTGCTGTCTCTTAGCATTGCTTTTTTGATGCTATGAAGGTCAGAAAATCGTTTATGTCTGAGTTCGTTCTTAAGTTTACCTAACCAGTTGGACCTTCATTTGTACTTACTGACTATTCATTTAATCAATTTCATCTCATGTATAGTCAACCTTACATAATGTTTAACATACAATACAATATGTACAACAGCGCTTACTCAATTTTACAAGGGGGTATGTAAGCATGACCTATCAAGAAAAGAAAAGCATCGTCTCGTTAATCAGCGCTATTTTCATTTTTATAACCTTCTGCTTGTATATGTATCCACAGTATCCAGAAGGGGGGCTAGACTCTTCCGAAACCTTACGCTATTGGGGTTCATTCATACTCATTTTAACTGTGGTCTCTGTAGTAGCTCACATCGTAATCAGTATTATTTTTAACATTTTGTTTAGAATTACAACAAGAGAAAAAGAACCAGCTTTCTCAGATGAATTAGATAAACTAATTGACTTGAAAGCAAACCGAAACTCCTTCTTTGTATTTATCATTGGTTTTGTAATTGCAATGGGATCGTTAATTATTGAGCCTTGGTCACAGATGATGTTTATTATTCTCATTGCTTCAGGATTCATCTCAGATGTGGTTGGCTCTTTATCGAAGCTATATTACTATCGGAAAGGTGTCTAATATGGGTAAAAGTCTTGTCGGCAATCACATCCGAAAATTACGGTTTAACCATGATGAAATGACCCAGCAGCAATTAGCTGACAAGGCAGGTGTTACAAGACAAACTATCGTGGCTCTCGAAAAAGGAAACTACTCGCCATCACTAGAATTGGCCTTTCGTATTTCCTTAGCCTTTAACTTACCATTGGAGGAGGTTTTCTTTTACGGGGACGTCCCAAGCTTGAAGAAAAAATAATCATTTATTATGAGTTTTAGAAAAGGGGGATAAAGTATGAATCCAAATCAGAAAGTAGCAAAAATTGTGGGGGTCCTGTTTTTATTAGCAGCACTTTCGGCGGTAATTGGTCTTTTATTGTACGATCCAATCCTAAATGGTTCCAATTACTTGATTGAAGGTTCTGCTCATGCCAATCAGGTGACACTAGGAGCACTTTTGGAGTTAATTCTTGTTGTATCAGTGGTGGGGACGGCTACGACAATGTTTCCGATTTTAAGAAAGTACAATGAAACTATAGCTCTTTGGCATGTTTACTTCAGATTTCTTGAAGCGGTTATAATTACTGTAGGTATAATTAGCGTATTGTCTCTATTGACCTTAAGCCAGAACTTTGTAGCAGAGGGAGCCGCGAATCCTGCTACTTACCATGCTTCAGGAATACTATTAAAAGCGATACATGACTGGACGTTTATGCTTGGACCACTATTCATGTTAGGCATCAACACAATTATGTATAGTTATATATTTTATAAATCAAAGCTTGTACCCAGACCTTTATCTATTTTGGGTATGGTAGGAGCAGTGATGGTATTCATTAATGCTTTGTTAGTCCTGTTCGGAGTAGTTGAACAAATTTCTGCTTGGGGTATTTTAGCGCTTCCAATAGCAGCATTTGAAATGATATTAGCTGTATGGCTCCTAGTTAAGGGGTTCAATGAATCTGCACTTTCTTCCTTATCTAAACTAGCAAACGACAAGAGATTAGCTCAGACAGATCGACTGCATTAATACAAAAAAAGAGTACTAGATCATAACATCGTCACAATCCAGTACGCTTTCACTTCAGCTATTCTATTGAAAGTATGAAGGAACACGGACTAGTTCCTGACGGTTGGCAAGTCCATGATGAAATCCCTTTGGATCAAAGTGGTACCAATGATATAGAAAACTTAGTTCTGCCGTGCTCCTGCCGCCCCTGGATCCGATGACTACGGGGTAGGCTGAACGCGGTTGGTATCTTGGTCCTTACAAAGTGCAACTGTTCGACACCGGCGGCAACGCAGGACCCACAGCTTGGGGGGCTGAACCCAAGGTGAATCCTGAGAAGTTATCCATTAGTTGTACAATCCTTTTGGAGGCTTTTCTTTTACTTTAAGGAGAAAGAAGAACCATCAATAATTTCAACGTCTTTCCTTGCTTTTACTTCATACATTAATTTGAAAAGCGCCTCATCTTTCTTCTTAGCCTCAATCATGCAGTCAATTTGTGGAATACTCCCCTTTATTATATTAAGGAATCTAAAAAACATATCGATGTCTACATAATCTGAATGATGGCGAAAATCTTTATCACTCTTTGGGCTTGATATATGCATTTTTATTGGGAGAGGAGAATGGCTCCATGTCTGCACAACTCTATTCCAACTGTTTTCCCAATTTGCATCTTGATGATGGGCCAAATGATGATGATAATCGAAAACTAGAGGTATATCTAGTTTTTCACATAAGTAAAGTGTATCTTCTAACGTAAAAGAAGTATCATCATTTTCAAGCATGATCATATTTTGAATTCTTTTCGGGACGTCCATCCAATTATCAACAAAACGTTCAAGCGAAAGTTCGGTATCCTTATAATTACCTCCAACATGCATGACACAGCGATGAGTTGGGTCAATCCCCATCGCCTTCAATAATAAGTAATGTAGCTTTAAAGTACTTATTGAATTTTTCAATATATGCTTTTCTTTAGAATTAATCAGAACAAAGTGATCTGGATGAAAATCAACTCTGATCTTATGTTTTTTTGTGAAATCTCCAATCTCACGGAGCGGTTCTTTTAATGGCTTTATATAATTCCAGTCAAGAAGTTCCTCGTGGTTTGCTAAAGGAATAAGGCGAGAGGTAAGCCGATAAAAATGAATATCAGACGCTGCATTATGTTTTAACAATCTCAGTGTGTTGTGCAAATTCGACAGTGCAATACGTTCTAATTTACGGATGGCAGCTTCTTTATCATCGATTTTTTGGAATTGGGTAAAAGTCATTGTTTGCGACGGGGATGCATTTTTAAGTTCCGAACTCATTGCGACATAACCAAGACGTACAATCGTCAATTATTCCACCTCGTCCGTTTTATATACTCTATTCTCCACGGTTACCATTCCACAGATGAACCTGTAATACGTTTGACTCCCCGAATTGCAGTTATTTCATCGACAAGTCTATGCATAGCAAGATTCTTTTGTTTTGCTTCTATCATTATGTCAAAGTCCTGATTAAGCTCCTTTGCCATCTTTAAGAAGGGTAGGGCAAAGTCTATAGAAACAAAATCAGCATGGGAACGATAGGCTTGATCAGATTTTGGTGAAGAAATGTGGACTTTGGGTACAATTGTAGTGTTATTCCAAGTCTTAAATATACGGTGTAAGTAAAGAAGGAGGTCGCACTCTCCGGTATTTGCCATAAAGTGATGATAATCAAGTACCATTGGAATGTTTTCCTTTTCACAAGTAATGAGTGTTTCCCGAATGTCATACGTTTTATCATCATTTTCTAGCGTCATAAGCTTTTTAATCTTTTTTGGCAATTTTTTGAGATTTTGATGGAAACGGTTTAATGAGCGATCTTTATCCCCATAGGCTCCGCCAATATGAATATTAATTAATCCCGTATCGAGAGCATTCATTGCATTGAGCATTTTATAATGATATTCCATGTCTTTTACTGCATTCGTTGTGACTTCTTCTCTTTCGCTTGTGAAAAGTGTAAATTGATTTGGGTGAAAGCTTACTCTGAGCTTAAAATGTTGAACTAAATTTCCGATTTCTTCCCATTCTTTTTTGAATGGAGTTAAGAAATCCCACATTACTTCCGGATGGGTTGCTAAAGGGACAAGTGAGCTTGAAAATCGGTATAATTCTATTTCATGCGCGATATTATAATGCAAAATTCTTTTCGTGTGCTGTAAATTTTGAGCGGTTACCGATTTCAGTTTTTCCATTCTCTCGTTTTTAGGAAGCGCTGAATACCGTGTAAAAGTTAAAGTTTTTGATGGGCTTGCATCCCATAAGCCAAGTGCATTTGCTACATATCCGAACCGGATTTTCATTTACTTTACCCCTTCATTCAATACTCTGAGGTTGAAATCTATTCTAAAAGAAAAAACTTGTATAAAGCATATTATCTGCATAAATTCATAATGCATACACAAGTTGAAAATGGAAACACGCCATATTTAAAGAAGGGGTTCCAGATTTGGGTAATTTTTTTACTTAGCGAAGCGAGATAGGAGATAATATTCAAGAGCTTGTTCATACATCCGGCGGAAGCGATTTTATGACTTTTATATAGGGTTGCTTTTTTATTATATAAATTGAGTTATTTATACGATAGGAGCGGTAAACATGTATAAGATAATGATTGTAGAAAATAAGGGATTTTGATTTTTGGTTAGAAAACGCCAAATAAATAAGTGCTCAGTGAGCGATTATTTAATTGCAGCAAACAATTCGGGTGCAACTAACATTTGATTGAACTGCCGATCAACAGCATGATCATGTAAATGAGGTTGATCAAACCAATTACTAATTTATCACTTTACATAATTCTTTAAAATTCATTAAATATCCTTTATTAATACAATGTTAAAGAGGATTGCAATTACTCTGAAAATGAAAAAATAAACGCACCCCATTGAAAAGTAATAACCCCTTGGAGGACCAAGGGGTAAGTTTTATAATTAAATATTTCATATAAATTGTGAATCAAAAAACGCCATTATAAACTTGTTCTTCCGCTATAACCGTGTCTATGAGGATTAGCACCATTTATAGTAGTAAAACCGCTAAACTCATGATAATGACCGCCGTTAGGAAGGGGAATAGCTGGACTGGTAACTCCACGAATCTCATGTCGATGTTGATCATCGACTGATGTAAAAGTAAAGTATCTATGAGTGTGTGGTACACCACTTGGAGCTGGTTCGGTAGTTCCGGCATATCTGTGATTATGTCCTACATCAAAAGAAGTGACGCCTCTAAATTCGTGGACATGAGCAGGAACGGGTCTTCCATCCCATTGAGTAATAAAAAGCTGATGGGAATGCATAGGGTCAGAATCGTCTGAATGATACATGAACCCGGAAACTGGTATTTCCAATAGTATAACTCCTTTTTGCTTTTTCAATACTATATGTATTGGAGGGAAAAAGGTTTCAAACTATGTCGATAAAGAGGTTTGTTTGTAAAAATACGCCACACCTTTTGATTTATCATATCAGTGTGAAACTGCACCCAAGATATACAATCTTTAGGGGGAATTACCCTCATTTCAGTTGTTTTATTTACGACATATACAAAAAAACATTCCATCTTCTATTAGTAGATACATCTTTGGAAGAACACTTAATTTATCTAGGTGTTTTTCTATGTACTACGATATTCGGATAATTCATCTTCAACTAACAGGGTTTAATCCAAACGAATTAACGTTGAAGTTTAGCAATGTTTAGTATAGGCGTATGTACGGACTGTCACTACTTACTTCGCATAACCTAAAATGAGATCAAAAGGAGGGGAAAAATAATGACACGATTTGATTACGATCGACATGACAGAGACGATGATGACTACGAGTATGACGGTTATGGGAGACGCCGCAGAAGACGACGTCCACGATTTCAATACCCAATTTATCCAATCTATCCAATCTACCCAATCTACCCACCATACCCACCATACCCACCCTACTATCGCTATCCATACTACAACCGTCCTTATGGCTATTAATAAAGATGCCTACTCTCTAAAAATATGATTTGGTAATTTCATTCTTAAACAATACTGTGTGAAAAAAAAGGGATTGCTTCAATCTCAAAATACATGATTTTATCCTTCCTATACTATACAAATATTTGGGATGAGATCATGGTGTTTGGCTTTTTATATACTTGGAAAAACATATCTTACAGGGAGCCTGATTGCTCCCTTGTTTAATTTATATTTCAATTCAATTAAATCTAAGAAAGAGATTTATCGGGTATTTAGTCGAATTTCGTAGTTATGGATCATGGGACAATTTCAAAAACAGTACCTTTGTTAAAATCAGTCACATTCATAGAGCCATAAACACCTAAATATAGTCTAGTTTGATCCAGATTCGATCCTAAACTAACATAATAAGATGATTCAGATCCGAAATTATAATCGGTTTGAATCACACTAAAATCATTTGGTTTACTATCTGTTCTTACCCTAGAATAAGCTAAAACCCCTCTACCTGGAGATTGAGATTCCTCATCCCGGGCAAGATCGGTAAACACAACGCTTCCCGTTAAATCAGGGATTCCATTCCCCATATAGGCTTGCACACCTGTAAGTGCAGTTCCTCCAAACTTATCGGTTCGAGGGTCTTTATGAAAATAACTAGTTAAAGGCTGTAGACGACTCGATGAAGTTTTTACTGCTTCATTGTAATAAGCGGTTGTTTTCTCATCCAAAGTCGGATTTGCAGCGCAGCCCCTAATAATCGAAGTAGGAAATGCACCTTCCCACCCTCGCCAGCCAAAGTTAATAAATCCTTCATGGTCAGGTTCAGATCTCATTAAGGAAGTTTGGATAAGTTGAGTAACCGGTATTGGTTTATAGTGAATGAATGAAAAAATCGACTCTACCAAATCCTGTCCAACATTACCCACGTATTTGATATACTGATTATAAAACCTTTGAAATGATATACCTGGTATATTCCGAACACCTTTGGCGATTACTGTAAGTGTTTCCTGAATTGGGACGGGCAATTCATTAAAACGTGTGACTACGGGTGGATTATAGATAAATGTATTCTTAACTACATCAATTTCGATTATTTTCCCAGCTATCTCCATATCGTTCTGACTTAAATTAAATGGATCATAGCCTGATCCACCATCTCCAGTTGTTAAAACAAGTTTTCCTGATTCAGGTGAGAAGTTTAAGCTATTGACACCATTATGATTTAAAAATGGTCTTCTTAAGTTTAGTAATGTTCGTCGTTTTTGAGGTTGACCATTCGATTGTAAAATCCATTCTTCAACCGTGTCAATATGATCATAGCGAGTTTCTCTATTTATCCACCTTAGGTTTAAAGTTTCTGGATCACACGGGTTAGGCTCAAAAGAATCAGGAAGCGCGCCAGGTCCTTGTGTTCCAGCTACTGAATAATGAAGATAAAACAGACCATTATAATAAAAATCAGGATGAAAGGCTAGACCCAGCAATCCCCGTTCATCATATCCACTACCAGAAGCACCTAGTTTTATGATTCGAGAGCGAATATCTAAAAAAATTCTAATAACTCCGTTGCCTATGTAAAAGATCTCTCCAACCTGGGTTGCAATAAATAAACTTTCGATTGATTCACCTGGAAGTATAGTTGTTTTCAAAACGGTGGGTAAATTGATATTATTTACAATGGGTCGTAAACGAACCTTAACTTTTATCAACTAAACATACACTCCTTCAAGTTGTTATCTTTTATAAGAATATGATTTGAACTGTTATGTTAGTACCAAATTAGGGCCGGGGAATCTGACAAGGCATAGCAATAATTTCCGAACCAACGTCGGAGGAATCCAGGGTAGGGAACTTAGGGGATGACTCATTCATTTTCTTGAAATGTAAACAACATACGATATCGACAATTATTGCTGCAATAACACCTGTTCCAGAAAATATGAAAAGGTCGGGCATATGCTTACAATTGAATAGTTTAAAGTTAGAAGCATTTCATTGTAATGGAAATGTTTTTTTATTTTTAGGAAATAAAAATCGTAACAACAATAAAGTAGTGGGATTGAATAAAAGTTTATTGTAAAACGATATATTATGTGCTAATATAAAAGTAACAATAAATATGTGAGGTGCTTTTTATGAAACGAGGATCAACACTTTTTTTGAAGTTAGCTGTTATTCTTATGGGAATTCCTGTTCTTGCTTTATGTCTGTTTTTGTTGCCCCAAATAGCGAGTGAGGCAAATGAAGCAGCAGAAAGAGGTTCGGATTTAGCTTTTGTAGTATATGGTCTTTTAATGATTATGTATGTTTCAGCAATCCCATTTTACTTCGCTTTGTTCCAATCTTTTAACCTTTTAAGCTACATTGACAAGAACCAAGCTTTCTCGAATTTATCTGTAGGAGCTCTAAAGAAAATCAAAAACTGTGCCATCATAATCAGTGGCTTGTACTTGGTAGCTCTGCCTTTCGTTTATATCATGGCGGAGGTGGACGACGCACCAGGTCTAATAATAGTCGGAATGATCCCTATTTTTGCTTCCATGGTGGTTGCCTTCTTTGCTGCAGTTCTTCAAAGGCTTTTAAAAGAAGCCATAGATATAAAAGAGGAAAATGATTTAATAGTCTGAGTTGAGGTGAATAATATGGCAATTATAATCAATATTGACGTGATGCTTGCTAAACGAAAAATGAGTGTGACGGAACTTTCGGAGAGGGTCGGAATCACGATGGCGAATATTTCGATCTTGAAAAATGGTAAGGCAAAAGCGGTTCGATTATCTACTTTAGAGGCGATTTGTAAGGCTTTAGAATGTCAGCCTGGGGATCTTTTAGAATACAAAAGTAACGAGGACGCTCAAGGATGATCATTGATTAAACGGGTGCTAAACCACCTATTTAAAAAGATAAAAGGTGAGGATTATAATCAGGAAAAAACAGATTTACATCCTTTTAACTGATACAGGGACGACTTTAAATAGGATGATTAAGTCCTATACTAAAAAAACGTATAATCACGCTTCAATTGCCTTTGATGCGGAATTAATTGAGGTATATAGTTTTGGAAGAAAAACAGCTAAAAACCCTTTCATTGGAGGATTCGTTAAAGAAGATATTCATTCCGTCATATTCAAACAAGCCAATTGTGCAATCTATTCTTTAACCGTAACAAATGATGAATTTCATAGGATGTCTCAATATATCAAAGAAATTGCAGCCAAAAAGGAACACTACCGTTATAATTTTATTGGATTATTTGGTGTAATGTTTAAAAAGCCGATAATAAGAAAGAATGCTTTCTTCTGTTCTCAGTTTGTGGCTACTGTCCTAAAGGAAAGTAAGGCCATTGACTTTGAAAAAGATCTTTCTCTGATTGAACCAAGTGAATTGCCTCATTCGGCAAATTTCCAATTGATTTTTGAAGGTAAATTGAAAGGTTATCAAAACGTAGTGATAAGGGAAGGTATCCATGTTCGTTATCCAGTAGTTCCAATTGAAATGTGATTCTGTATCTTTAGACTCAACCTCAATAATGACGCTACCTGATTTGTATTCGACATAAAAATAGACATTCTAACAACTTTCGAGGAAATTAATTCATTATAAATTACGTGGCGAGGCTATGGGTGGTATGATGTAACCTCGTCATAGATAATGGAAAAAGCGTCACTCCAATCATTTGGAGGACGCTTTTTTTGTGTGCTATAGCGTGCAAGTTCCGAAGAAATAAGGGGTAGCTTAACGCAAGGAAGTCCGCGTCTACATAGAATCTGAAGGAAGCGAGCTGCAAATTTTGGGTTTGAGGAACGCCAACGTCGATTCCAGTATTTTTAAAAATATCAAAAGAGCTTTAGCAGAACGAAGATCATTTACTTCGTAGCAACTTGGGAGGAGAATTTTTCCGGTTTTATATCTTCTTCTCATTTTTGGAAAATTAGGCTTTCTTTATTTAATGGTAGAGTGTTAGTGAGAGATTTATAAATATCCTATACCAAATAAAACCCTTGAAAACTCCTAACAGAGTTCCCAAGGGCCAAAATTTTTATCGATATTAAATTCTCAAGATCAACCGTAAATCATATGGTTCAGGAGAGGATTCATATGACTTCCCTCTAAATAATGTATTTGCTATTTTACTTATTTAGTGAACTAAATAATGAATTGTAAGCTGTAACAACTTGTTGGTAATAACCGACTAAGTTCTCCCAAACCGTTTTTTGAACTGCTTCTTTAACAGGTTCTTCTGGAGCATCGTCGCCAACAGCGAGTTCTTCTGCTGCATCTTCAGCAGGCGCATCCGTAGCGTCATCGCTATCAGCAGGAACTTCTACTGCATCTTCAGTAGGCGCATCCGTAGCGTCGTCGCTATCAGAAGGAACTTCTACTACATCTTCAGTAGGCGCATCCGTAGCGTCGTCGCTATCAGAAGGAACTTCTACTACATCTTCAGTAGGTGCATCCGTAGCGTCATCGCTATCAGCGGGAACTTCTACTACATCTTCAGTAGGCACATCCGCCGTGTCGTTGCCAACGGCAGGAACTTCTGCAGTATCGTCGCCATCAACAGGAACTTCAGTTAGATCCTCAGCAGGCATGTCTGCTACAGTACCTTCTTCATCTGGTAAGATCATACCAAGATGATCTTGGATCAGAAAATCGTAGTAATCAATTAAACTTCCATAATTTTGTATGACAGATCTATATTCATTTACTTGCTCTTCTGTTACAATACTGCTATCGATAGATTGGTCAGTTGACGTAGTATCTTCATTGATATTATCGTCAGCTGGCTTTTCTGTTTCATCAGTTTCATTCGCAGACTCATCTTCACCAGCAGGCTCCTCTGCAGGTTCTTCGTCAACCACAGTTTCCTCCGCAGCATCGTCTTCAATTTTAGGTTCCTCCGTAGCATCGTCTTCAACCACAGGTACCTCCGTAGTTTCGTCTTGAACTACAGGTTCCTCCGTAGCATCGTCTTCAACCACAGGTACATCGGTAGTTTCGTCTTCAATTACAGGTTCCTCCGTAGCATCGTCTTCAACCACAGGTAAATCCGTAGTTTCGTCTTCAATTACAGGTGTATCTGTTGCACCGTCTTCATCAACAGGTACATCGGTAGTTTCGTCTTCAATTACAGGTGTATCTGTTACACCGTCTTCATCAACAGGTACATCGGTAGTTTCGTCTTCAATTACAGGTTCCTCCGTAGCATCGTCTTCAACCACAGGTACATCGGTAGTTTCGTCTTCAATTACAGGTTCCTCCGTAGCATCGTCTTCATCCACAGGTACATCCGTAGTTTCGTCTTCAATCACAGGTGTATCAGTAGCATCGTCTTCATCCACAGGTACATCCGTAGGTTCGTCTTCAATTACAGGTGCATCTGTTGCATCGTCTTCATCCCCAGGTACATCGGTAGTTTCGTCTTCAATTACAGGCTCATTCGTTGCTTCATCTTCATCAACAGGTACATCCGTTACTTCGTCATCATCCAAAGCATCATCCGAATCATCTTCATTCGGTGCCTTTTCCTGCAAATTTTTATTTGCAATGGTACGCATTATTTTTCCTTTTTCAGGTGATCCTGGAATGCTTGTTGCAAAAGATGAAACCTCTGCACCGTGATTTTTAAACTCTTTTTCCTCACCATTTTCAGCTGCAAAAGCTGAGCCACCTGCTCCGAAAATAGCAGCTGTTATCATTGAGGTTGACATTACAAACGGCAAAATCTTCTTGTTCGTGTTCTTCTCTTTTTGATTAGTTTCTTTAACCAAGACTCATCAAACTCCCTTTTTTTGAATTTTTTTAATCTCGACTACTAAATAAGAAATTGAAATAACACTCATTCTATTAAGCCGTTATGTACATCTACCTCCTTAACATGCAGAGCCTAAAACCAGGGTCAGTTTTTTACATATTCGTTATGTAGCTTTTCAATCGAATAATAAAGCAGTGCCCCATCTGCTTGTTACCTACAATAACAAATGAAAATAACAAGAGTGTAACGGTCGAGTAACAAGTTTCCATGGAAATATTAACCTTTGTCACAATTAAAAAACACACCAAGAGTCCCGACTTTTAATTGGGAAATGACTAAAAGGAGGGCCTATTCTAGTAGATTCGCCGTGTTAATACAGTTTATTCCTTTTGGGAAATGCAATATCAAAGTGCTGTCCAAACGTATCACGTTACTTTTTGGACATCTATCTTGAACGGTCTAAACGATCTAACGTTATTCAATTTTAAATATTACATTCGTAAATATTGAGAAGTTTGCTACCTATAAAAAATATGAATGAACGACTCTACGACAAGTTCAGTTCTACAAAACGATGCATCTGATGCGGCAATGTCTCCGTCGGCATAATGTAATAGGAACTCCAGACCCTTGAATTATCAAAGGTTAGAGCCATGCATCATCAATAGGTAGTCGTTGAATTAATCATAGGTGCTAAAAATCACTCTGAATATTAATGCCTCACAACAATTCATTGAATTGTTGTGAGGCATTTTTCGAATACATCAGTTAGTTGTCCGTATACTTCATCCAAAAGTTTTTTAATGAGTGTCATAAGTGAGAACCGATTCATAAATGAAAATTAATTATCATTCCGATTGGTCGATAGAAGGCATTAAATGGTGAAGGTGCAGCCCAAATCGTGTATGACACGGAATGTCGAGACGCCAAGGTGGATAAGATGAACCATTGAGTCCGGTCCATCAAGGTCGTCGACAAGTGATTATTAATGGAAAACAAGGCGGCAATTCAACTTGTACATCTTCGGGCACTTACACTCTTATAGAAGCTCATTTATTCTTTCATTCAAAACAACTGCATTTGAAACTATTGAGAAGCCATTTTTGTATTTTATTCTTGTGGAATTTAATGGTCTCAATACTATAACTCTTTCCTAAGACTCCCTATGCTGTTTTTTCCATTTATGAGAAAAGTAAAAGAATATTTAAATATTTAGGAGATTTGACTATTCTAATTCCAAATAGAATGATAATATTCAGAATAGGCACATTTTTTCATTATATTAATTTGCTGAATTAAAACATTTTTAAAGAGGAGGAAATGAGATGTTGAATATTACAGAGAAAAGCAAATTTTCCGGATATCCACAGCAGCCCCATGGAGGAAGTTTGGTAGACAAAGTGGTAACTGGTATAGCGTTAGAAGAGGATTTGGTTAAAGCAAAGCAGCTACCAACTATTATGGTGGATATGGAAGCAGTCATTACGCTTGAAATGATTGCGACGGGCGTCTTGTCTCCTAATGAGGGTTTTATGAAAGAAATTGACTATAATTCCGTTCTTACGAAAGGGCGGTTAGATAATGGGTTAATTTGGCCGGCACCTTTGAGTTTTGCTCCAACTGGTAATCGTAACAAAGAAGTGGTCCAGTCACTTTCGATTGGGGATGAAGTAACACTTGCTGATGAAAACAAAGAGCCTGTTGCTATTCTCATAATAGAGGATATTTTTGAGTACGATAAAGAATATCGTGCTTCTCATCTCTTTGGCACGACAGACCGTGATCACCCAGGTGTGGATGCGATTTATAGGCGGATGGGTGACGTCGCGTTAGGGGGACCCATCAGATTATTGCGCCGTGCTGATTGGGGACCATTTGAGAAACTTCGTTTGGAGCCAAAAGATACATGGCATGATTTTTATGAAGTAAAGAAATTTCGTTCGGCAGCAGGATTTATCACGGGTGCCAACCCTTTACACAGAGGCCATGAATATATTCATAAGAACGCCTTAGAAGAAATAGATGGCTTGCTTCTTCAACCGTTAGTTGAAATGGCTAAACGAGAGTATACACGCCATGAGTTTCGTATGCTGTCTTATCGAAGTGTACTAGATACGTATTATCCAAAAGGTCGATCAATTCTAGCTCCCCTTAGAGTGACTTACATTTTTGCAGGACCACGGGAAACTGTGTTACATGCTTTAATTATGAAGAATTATGGTTGTACTCATGCACTAATTGGTCGGGATCATGCGGGAATAGGTGATTATTACGACAAGTATGCCAGCCATAGTATATTTGATGAGTTTGATCCAGCAGAGCTAGGAATAGATATTCGGCTTTATCATGAAGTCTTTTACTGTACACGTTGTGATAGTCCTGCCACTGGCCAGTCTTGTCCACACGACGAACGCTATCGGATAAACATCTCGGGCACAGGTATTAGAGAAATGCTCCGTCATGGAATTATGCCGCCAAAAGAAATTGTAAGACCTGAATCTGCGCGAATTGCCTTGCAGGGAATTCAGCCTAAAGGACTTGATGATAGTGAAAATGCCATATCACCCGTAGGAAAAACAATTAAAAGCATGTTCCCTTTCTATTTAGATAGAACAAGGCTTGGTGGACGTAAACGCGTTGCCCCTTTAACAGAAGGAGAATTGACCAATCTGGATTTAGAAGAGGTTAACCTGGATGTCCGTGCCAATGCGGATCGAATTTATCGAGAAGTTTACGAAGAGTATAGTAGTGTTGGCGACACGAATCGTAGTTTACAATCAGAATGGGTAGCAGATGCTCGTGATGCATTACACTTACAACAGCAAATGGTAATTCAGGATCTGGAAGAGAAAGTTGAACAAGCTCCAATTGCTGCTTCCGATGAATTCATGTACCAAGACAAGGAAGAGTCTAAACTAGAACTTGAAGTAGCTAAAAAGATTCTTGCAGACCTTCCAAAGGTACTGCGTTCAGATAATCTAAAGTATCGTAATTGGAACCACTTACCCTATAATCGTTATCGTGGTAGCGATGATCCAAATGAATAATAGTTAAAGGATTTGTAATACATCCGCCAATTGGGTTTCCAATTGGCGGATGTTTATGTTTGACCTTTAATTGGCCGTATTGTGAATCAAGGCATGTTTACTCTACGGAAATCATAAAGTCTATAGAATTGTTAGAAATTGTCAATTGAGAGGTCAGGGATTAATAGTTGGATGGAAGTGAAATAGTTACTATTCACAATGGGCATTATTCAACCAAACACGCAGAGCTTTGATTTTGAATCTCCAGTTAATAGAGAAGAACTAGCTGTTTGGTATATACGCGTCCTCGGACTTGAAATTATCCTTAGAGATTTTACAATAATCGTAAAATAATCCTGATTTTACGCAGAAAAAACAGACTGAATTCTATCCAGAACCAACTATACAGAAGTGAAAAACCAAAAATAATTAGGAGAATGGGCATATCAATTGAGGAAGTGACCGCCGGACCGAAAACAGGAAAGCCCAACCCGTATAATGGGATGCAAATACCTATAAATAATAGAGAACCATTTACTATTAAGATTGCCAAACGATGATGAAAAGTGAGAACCGTCCATCCAAGCCCCAACCCAAGTAGCCCTGTTGTGAAAGGGAAAATTACTAACTCACTTGGCTGAAGCAATAATAATGAAAAAACTGTTAGTGCATACGCTAGTAATCCTGAACGTAATGATATCAATGTAGCTAGAAAAATAGGGAGAGATGCGAAGGGGCTAAAGAAATAACCGATACCCGGTAAAAATCCCCCTGCCGACTGTAATACTGTTGCAAGTGCCGCCAACAATGCAGTCAAAATCATTTTCTTTAGAGGCGACCATTTCATAACGATTCCATTAACGTCCTTTACGAAGGATGGTATAGGTTTAATGAAATACACAATCTCTCTCCTTTGTTCTTAGTCCTTTCCCAATAGTATATACAGGAGGGACACCTGTTGATGAACTAAAATAACTAGTAAGCAATTTAATCACACACAGAGCGCTGAGTGTATAGTATGTTTAAAAACATTTGAATTGAACGATCTCCCTATAGTATCCTTTAGTATACTATGATATTAAAGAGTGTGTACCTCTCTTTTTGGAGGTGTGTGGTTTATAGTAAATGATTCAAGAGCGTTCGGCAGTATTCGTGCTCAAATTCAATTAAGAGAAATTCTATCTAACCCTGCATTAGCACCAGTTCTTTCGCCAGGAAACGAAGTTTACGTAGAATCAAAAACAGACACTCTTTAATAAAGAGTGTCTGTTTTTATATATTATCAGTTTCAGTAGCTACTGGCCTCATTATAACTTTTAACTTTTTCAATATGGTCGGCATGAAGTGTGCCCCATTCGTGCATAATTGCCAGAACCGGTTGTAAACTTTGACCATACTCTGAAATAGAGTATTCGACTTTCGGGGGAACTTGGGCATAGACGACTCTTTTTACAATATCCTCATCTTCCAATTCACGTAATTGTTTGGTTAACATTTTTTGTGTAATATCGGGCATCAACCGTTTCAACTCACTGAATCGCTGAGTGCCTTCGTTGAATAAATGCAATAAAATAATCGGTTTCCATTTACCTACCAAAATCCCTAAAGCTTCGTCGACTTTACATTGTTCAACTTTCATCTCTTAATAACCTCCATTAGTATACTTTTAGATACTATGATACATTTAAGTAAGTACTTCTCTTGTTGGTCTCTTTGGTTCATAATATCATATAAAGGACATAAAGGGAGGACTTTTAAATGAGCGTTTTATCTAGGGGTATCAGAAGCGTCAGAAATGTAGTTTATCAGGAAAATTCACCGACTCATAAAGTGGGATTAGTCATAGAACCGGGTAACTGGGAAGAAACAGATCCATTTTTGTTGATGGCTGAAGATTTTTTCGAATGAGGCACTTTTGGACCGCATCCGCATCGCGGTATTGAAACAGTCACCTATATCATCGATGGAAATCTTGAGCACCATGACAATAAGACAGGCGGCGGGGAATTGCACCCTGGGGATGTCCAGTGGATGACAGCGGGAAAAGGGATTATTCATTCAGAAGAACCGGCGATTGGAGAAATAGTGAATTGTCTGCAATTGTGGGTTAATCTCCCGAGTGATAAAAAAATGACGGAACCACGTTATCAGAACATGCGTGCAGAAGAAATGCCTGTCCGTCAACAAGACGGTGCAACGATTCGTGTATTCTCAGGTTCTTCGGCAGATGTAATAGCTGATACGAAAAATCATGTACCCGTTACGATGGTTGAGATAATATTAGAGCCGGGTGCTACAATTATACAAGATCTTCCGGGCAGTTATAATGGATTCATTTATGTTATAGGTGGAAAAGGAACATTTGGCAACGAAGACACGGTGGGTGAAAAAGGGCAGGTTCTTTGGCTAGAACACGGATTAACGGCTGAGAAATCTGAAGTAAAGATTCACGCGTTAGAGAAAATGCATATCATCTTATATGCAGGTCAGCCTATCGGAGAAAAAGTGGTTGCGCGCGGTCCATTTGTGATGAATTCAGAAGAAGAAATCATGCAAGCTTACAAGGATTATAGAGAAGGAAAATTCGAGTAATGTAATACGGAATCATAAAGTATGAAATATTCCAATAGATTTGCTATGCTTTTAGTAGAAATAAGAAAATGGGAGTTGCTGATATGGATAAAAAGGCGGAATATGTAGCGAGTTTTAAAGAGGCAATGGGGAATTACCCGACGGGAGTAACCGTCGTAACAGCATTTGATGCGGATAAAAAACCGATGGGTCTAACGGTTAATTCATTTGCATCTGTATCTTTAGAGCCTTTGCTCATATTATGGTCAATTGACAAAAGAGTATCCACTTATAACGATTTTCTGAAGACTGAAAAGTTTTCGGTGAATATTTTGGCGTCAGATCAAAGCGATTTATGTACGTTATTTTCCAGCAGAGTAGCCGATCGATTTAGCCAATGTGATTGGAAGGAATCGGATTTGAATCTGCCGGTCCTCCCAGGGGCACTGTCCGTTCTGCAATGTAAAACGGTTCAACAAATCGAAGCCGGGGATCATACGATTTTTATCGGCGAAGTATTGGATATTCAGAATGAAAGTAAAGAACCTCTTCTGTATCACCGCAGAACTATCGGTCCAATACCTAAAGACTTTTATAGCTAAGTAGAAGTATTGAATATTGTTGATAGTCTGAGCGCTGGAAGCCTACCTAAGCGCCCAAGCGTATTTGAAGGTAACATTTATTAGAACTTCCACGGCTATCCGTATAAATCACCGCTCGAAAAGGCCTGTCATCACTTGTTGATGACAGGCCTTTTTTTTATTTTGCCAAGGAAACAGAAGTCTTGCTGACCCCTTTACGTGAGATGGCCAGCACGAACACTAAGCCAGCCGCCATCAGTACACCATCAAGCAGAAGCGGCATGCCCCAGTCGCCTGTGCTGTCCCGAAGAACGCCGGAGACAACAGGCGAGAGGACCGCTCCGATTTCTCCAATCAAATTAAGCATCCCGAACATGGATCCTCTGCTTTTTTCGGGCGTTAAGTCGGAAGCGAGTGCATGTGCAACCGGCTGCAATGCAAAAAAGAATAGTCCTGAAACGAATAAAATGATAGACATAACGACGGGACTATTATTACCCAACATTACATAAGCCGCAAATATAAAAATGGTTATGGTCAGCACGGCGGTAAGTATAGCAAGAATATTACGTCGCCCATTTGGACGATCCGCAACCATGTCGGAAATCTTCCCTCCGAGAGGGAAACCGATGATACCGGCCAAGCCATTAAATGACGCAATCAGTGCAGCGGCCATCAATGCTCCACCGCCGAAATCTTTGACGATGGAGACGGACCAAAAGCCGTAAAACCATAGATGCCACATGACTGGGATGAAAAATAAGTACAATAAGAATAGGTTTTTATTTGCCAATAACGGCTTTATTTCAGATTTCTTCGTCATGTACAAATAAAGTATTAAGAGCGGACATAGTGCCACAAGTATGATAGCGATTGCAATAGAAGACAAACCTAGTTTAACCGAAAAATAATAAATACCCATCACTATGACTAGAAAGACTGCGGAGTACATGGACATGTGCAGCAGCCCTTTGCTAAATTGTGTTTTAATGCCTGGCGAGGATAAATCTACAGGTACATTTGGATTATGTTTCGGCTTCATAAATTTAAATAGCAGGAATGCAACGACAAGCGTAATGATCCCAGTCACAAAAAAGGGAAAACGCCAAGCCTCCTCTCCCATAAATGGTTCTGCAATTGTTAAAAGATAGGGGACCCCGAGTGTACCGGCTGTTAGTCCGACAGATAATCCGGTAAGCGCCACGCCCATTCCCAATCCGACTTTTTCGGTAGGTGTATGATATGCGATATAAGAGCGGTCATTCGAATAGAATACACCTTCACCAAGCCCTAATAGAACCCTGAAAAGAATAAAGGCGATAAGGCCACCGACCAATCCGGTTAGCAAGGTGGCAATCCCTGCCCAAACAATACTCAAAATAATTATGGCACGATAGCCGAACCGGTCTCCGAAGTAACCACCAGGAAACTGCATTAGCATGAAGCCAGCAAAAAACAAACTACCGATCAATCCGCCGATACCATGCGGATTTGCTACGTCTGCAAAAAAGGAAACTTCATTTTCAATCATATATGTAACAATCGGACCAGTGGCTACCCGGTCAACGTAAGAAACGAACCAGCCCAAAAATAATAATCCCCAAATCGTATGATACCTTTGCAAACCCTCTTTTTTCATTTCTCACACCTCCAATTCCGTTCTTTATATAAAAATGCCTCTCTATTTTTGATAGAGAGGCATTCGATAGATTATCGCCTATTCATCAGTTCCAAACATCTTGTGCGATAGACACAACGTGGCGAACTTTTTCCCACTGTTGCTCTTCTGTCAAACGATTGCCTTCTTCTGTTGAAGCAAAACCACATTGGGGGCTTAAACAAAGTTGATTCAACGGAACATGTTTGGCAGCTTCCGATATTCTCACTTTTATCTGTTCTGGATCTTCCAAATCACCGAATTTAGAAGTGATTAATCCTAATACGATGTAAAGATCCGGACGGTTGACGTGGCGCAACGGCTCAAAACTGCCTGAACGTTCATCATCAAACTCAAGGAAAAGACCGTCAACATCCAATTTTCCGAAGATAGTTTTGGATACATTCTCATAGCCACCACTTGAAAAATAGGTTGATTGGAAGTTGCCACGGCAAATATGCATCGTAATGAGCAAGTCGGCTGGTCTTTTTGCGATGGATTCATTAATTGCCCGAGCTGAAAGTTGAGCGATGTCATCAGGATCTTGACCTTTCGCTTTCAATGTCTCTCTTCCTTCTTCCGACAAAAGGGAAGCCCATGACGTGTCATCGATTTGAAGATAACGGCATCCTTCATCGTAAAGCGCCTGAATTACGTCTTGATAGGCAGTTACCAAGTCATCAAATAATTCTTCGTCACTTGAATAGATCCCTTCTTCGAATGTCGCTCTGTGGAGCAGCATATTCGGGCTTGGAATCGTGAATTTAGCAACCGCATCTCCCGCAACACTTTTCAGGAACTTGAAATGTTCGATCATATAATGATTGCTGAAACCGATTTTCCCTGTCACTTTGATGCCGTGTGCTCTCGTTTGAACGCCATTGAATTGAAGACCTTTATCAGTTTCGTAAAATTCAACGCCATCGAAGCCGGAAAGGAAATCGAAATGCCACCATTTACGACGGAATTCTCCGTCTGTCACTGTCTTCAGTCCGGCCTTTTTTTGATTTTCTACTAGCTTTGTGATTTCCTCGTCTTCGATTGTCTGTAATTCTTCGGCAGTGATTTCACCGTTATCTTTTTGAAGGCGTGCTTTTTTTAGACGCTCCGGGCGTAAGAAGCTCCCGACGTGATCCGCTTTGAATGGTGCAACTATTTCATTTCGTTCTTCTACTGTTTTTGTCAATTTATATTCCCTCTTTCTCATTAACTAGTATTTTGTTTACGAGTACTTAATTACGTACTGCAACTAGGGTAGATGCTTTTTTCAGTGCTTGCTCAAAATCTTCAATCAAGTCGTCCACATGTTCAAGGCCTACAGAAAAACGTAGTAGGCCATCCGTAATCCCACGTTTCTCCCGTTCTTCTTTCGGCATAGCAGCATGGGACATCGTAGCAGGATAAGAAAGGATTGATTCAACCCCGCCTAGACTCACAGCGAAAACAGGTATACGGACATTGTCAACAAATGCTTTTGCTGTAGCTCTATCTGGCAAACGGAATGTCAGAACCGCTCCTGGACTAGTTGATTGTTTCGCATGGACTTCGTAACCTGGGTGACTTACCAACCCCGGATAAAATACCTCTTCCACTAAAGAGTGTTCATTCAAATATACGGCGATTTTTTGAGCAGATAAGGATGACTGAGTTAGACGAGCTCCAAGCGTTTTAATCCCTTGAATTAACGAATAGGAATCTTGAGCACCCAATATAGAGCCGAAAGAGTTCTGGATAAACGCCAATCGATTTCCAAGCTCCTCATCCTTCGTCACTGCCAAACCGGCAATGATATCGCTATGTCCAGATAGAAACTTCGTAGCGCTATGGACAACTATATCAACGCCAAGATCAAGGGGGCGTTGGTATAGTGGCGACATGAATGTGTTGTCGAGGAACGTCAGACAGTCATTCGCTTTTGCGAGTTCGACAATGGCTGCAATATCCGTAATACCCAATCGAGGATTGGAAGGTGTTTCTACATAAATTACTTTTGTATTCGGCCGGATTGCACTAGCGGTTTCTTCTAAATTAGCCAGATTAACAAATGTATGGTCGATACCGAACTTTGGTAGGACTTGTGTTACAAATCGGAATGTACCGCCATAGACATCTTCAGTAACAACGATATGGTCACCTGAAGAAAGGAGCATGAAAGCGGAGGAGATGGCAGCCATCCCAGAAGCAAATGCTAATCCGCGTTTACCGCCTTCCAATGAGGCTATTGTCTTTTCTAATGCATCTCTCGTTGGATTACCAGAACGGCTGTAATCATAGGGACCAAATTCGTCAAAGCTTTCTTGATGAAATGTTGAAGATAAGTAAATAGGTACATTCACTGCACCCGTTTTCTGTTCGGAATCACCACGAGTCGATGCGTGTATAAGTGTCGTTTGTAATCGTTCATTATTGAGACTCATTGTTGAAGCACCTCGCTTTTTAATGTTGAAAACACTTGCTTTAAATCGGCAACCAAATCTTCTACCTCTTCCACTCCAACTGAGAAACGTAAAAGACTATCGTCAACGCCCCGTCGTATCCGTTCTTCACGTGGTATGTCCGCATGTGTCTGTGTTGCTGGGTAAGTAATAAAACTCTCTACGCCTCCGAGACTTTCGGCAAATGTAATTAGTTTTAAATTTGCTAAGAAAGGTCCAACCCATTCACTATTTTGTAAGCGGAAAGATAGCATACCGCCTTTCCCGGGATAGAGAACGTCCGCAACATGTGGTTCGCTCTTCAAGTAATTTACGATTATCTTTGCATTTGCATCATGTTGCTTCATTCGTAAGTGCAGTGTTTTTAGTCCTCTAATGATTAACCATGAATCAGAAGGTGACAGAACTGCGCCGATAGCATTATGACTGGTTGCCAATACTTCACAGAGCTCCGCTCCTTTTGAGACTACAAGGCCGGAAAGGACATCGTTATGTCCTCCGATGTATTTCGTTGCACTGTGTATAACAATGTCTGCGCCTAGCTCAATCGGTCTTTGGAAATAAGGCGTTAAAAATGTGTTGTCGACAATCAGTAATAAATTATGCTTTCGCGCGAGTTTCGCGTATTGACGTATATCAAACTCCTGCATAAGTGGATTTGTTGGTGTTTCGATAAATAGAGCTTTTGTCTTCGCAGTTATCAATTTCTCAGTTTCATGGACATCAGTAAAATCCGTATATGTTGTTCCGATTGAATAGACATCGGAATACTGCTTTAGTAGACGATAGGTACCCCCGTAAATATCTTCTGGAACAATCAATTCATCCCCGGGACGGAAAAGTGATAAAACAAGCTGAATCGCAGCCATCCCTGAACTACATGCAAAACCAGCGTCACCGCTCTCTAAATCTGCAATGCCTTCTTCCAAAATGGAACGGGTCGGATTTTTCGTCCGCGTGTAGTCATAGCCAGTTGACTGGCCTAAGCCTTCGTGTTTATAGGCAGTCGATAAATAGATTGGTGGGTTCACTGAACCAGTTTTCGGATCACTGTTATTACCTAGTTGTACTAGTATTGTTTCCAAACTTCGTCTTGTCATTGGATTCACTCTCTTCTTTTAAAATCAAAAAGAGGACCCTCTATAAGGAGAGGGTCCTCGAAATGTCGAAGTCAATCTCCTTATCTTCTAGGTAAATAGATACCTATTGGAATTAGCACCGTACCTATACAGGTTGGTTGCTGAGACGTCTTAGGGCCAATCCCTCTGTCTCTCGTGATAAGAATAAAATATGAAGTTGTTTGAATATACAATTTAGATAACTCTACCATGGCTTGAATAATAAAACAAGAACCAGATTCCTAATGTTTTTCCCGAAGCAGCTGCATTCGTTGATTGAACAAACTAGGATAAGATAGAAATCCGAGTAAGACACTGGTTACTGATGCGGTCGTTAATAAGAGGAAAATGATCAGCAATTGAAACTGAACAGCTTGAATTGGGTCGGCTCCCGCAATGATTTGACCACTCATCATACCAGGCAGTTGAACCAATCCCATCGTTTTCTGACTCTCGATTGTCGGAATCATACTGGCTTTGATTGAATTGATCAGTTGTCTATGAATGGCTTGTTTTGGCGTTCCCCCAAGTGACAGGATAAGTTCCGTTTCGTCGCGATGCGTTTCAACCTCTGCCGTAAATCGGTTAAGGAAAAGGATTGACAATACCATCGAATTACCGATAATCATGCCGCTGATTGAAATGATATATTGCGCAGTTGCGGGTACAATCTGGAAGCCTAGTAAAATACTTTGGGTCAGCACTTCAACGAAAATCAAGGTGACTGCAATTTTCCATGTAATTCCCTTGATGGCTGTCCCTTTTTTTCTGGCATTTTGTGTCGCAGCTACAATCATCAAAGTAACCATTAACACGATATACAAAATATTTTCTGAGTCGAAGACAAATTTAAGAATGTATCCGACTGCGAGAAGCTGTATAATCGACCGGATTGTTGCAATGATCGTGTCCTTTTCTAATCCTAAACGGAGCGTCTTTGATAATACAAGGGGAATGATAACGAATATAAGGGTGATGGCTAATGTTAAATAAGTCATACGGAGGATACCCCTCCTTCAACAAACTGCCTCACTAACTCATTCGTCGATGATTTTAATAAGTTACTTTCACAGGTTTCGATGATTTGCCCTTCCATAACAACCCATGTGTAATCACCAATTGATAAGGCTTGTTCCAGATTATGTGTAATCCAGATGATTGTAGTACCGTATTTCCGATTGATTTTGACGATTAACTCCTCGATTTCAGTTAACGACGATCGGTCTAAAGATGAGGTGATTTCATCGAGTAACAAGATTTCCGATTTATTGATCAATGTACGGGCAATTGATACTTTTTGACGCTGTCCACCTGATAATTCGTCGATTTTTCGGTGCAGAAATAGTTTGTTGAGGCCGACATCATCTAGAATTTCAACAGCATCTTGTTCTGGCAGTTTTTTACCTTGTAGTTCTAGGGGCAGTGCTAAGTTATGATAAATAGTCCCCTTAATCATCGGTGCACTCTGAAGTGCAATGCCGACATGCCGCCGTAGTTCAACAGGTTCATAGGCGGAAATGGGTTTGTCATGAATATAAATTTCCCCGGAAGTGGGGGATATCAATCCATTACACAATTTGAGCAACGTTGTCTTTCCCGCTCCCGAAGGACCGACGAGTGTCGTAATTTTGCCTTTTGGAAAGGAGCCAGTCACGTTTTTTAAAATATGTATATCCCCTATGGAATAGTCAACGTTATAAAAATGTAATGCAGGTTCATATAAATTGGACATGCTAATCGCTCCTAGATCTACTTATTAATAATGATTCTAATCTAAGGGCTGTATTCATGCAAGGAACATTGATTCAAGCTCTGATAATTCAATAAATGTTTAGTACTATTCATATAGCATTTTGTGCTATAGTGACGACTATATTGTGGCTTCTACTATTCCTTGAAGTGTAAAGTAGACTTTTAACCAATGAAACTTAATGCTGGTTTAAAACGTATATGTATTGAACAAGACGACTTTTTTAAAAAAGAGAGGGGTCCAAACGTTTTGTGTTTGGACCCCGTTTTTTCAAATATGAGATACTCGGTTGGTTTAATCGTATGGAGGTGCAATGATGGAGAGCAAGACTGAAACTGCAGTGTATTGGGCACTTCTGAGTCACGCACAATGGAACATGTATATCGCTGCGACAACAAAAGGGCTTTGTTATGTGGGTTCTTTAAATGCATCATCCGCGGAATTAGCTGTATGGGTGAAGAAACGGATTTCAGGCCATATTCTGATTGAAGACGCCGACGTTTTGCAGCCGTATGCAGTTGAACTGATTGATTATTTGGAGGGGTGGCGAAAAGAATTTTCATTGCCGATGGATCTTCACGGTACGCCTTTTCAATTATCAGTCTGGAACGCATTGCAAGAAATCCCATACGGCCAGACAGTGTCATATTCAGATATTGCTGAACGTATACAAAAGCCAAGTTCGGTCCGTGCAGTCGGAACTGCGATTGGCGCAAATCCGGTATTAATGACCGTACCTTGTCATCGTGTCATTGCTAAAAATGGGAAATTGGGCGGTTTCCGTGCTGGTTTAGAGATGAAAGAGCAATTACTTCGACTGGAAAATCATTTGCAATGGTAGTGGAAGAAAGACGAATGATAAAGAGATTGTATTATCTCTTTATCACCGTTTCTTTATTCGTTACATCGAGTACGTCAAGCAGGAATACAAACACTGGTATACCGATAATCAGACCCCAGACACCGAAGAAGTGTTGAGAAAAAATAAGTACAACGAACGTGTAAAAAACAGGTAAGTCGGTTTTGGAGGACATCAGTTTTGGATTTAATATATACGCTTCAATTCCATGAATAATCATAATCGCGATAAGGACATAAACAACTTTAAGTATTCCCCCGATAGTAAAGGCAATTAAAGTTAAAGGCACCAGTGAAATGATTACGCCTGCTACCGGTATAAGGCCTAAGAAGAAAACCATAATTGTCAAACCAACTATTTGTGGGAATCCAAGTACAATTAATATAATTACCGTTAAAAACGTATTAACAATTGCGATAATGAATTGAGCTTCAATTACTTTACCGAATGTGCGTGCAAACTTTTTTCCGAAGAATTCGATTTCATAATAAAAAGGAGCTATTTTGCTGTCTTTAAATTTGCTGGTGAATTCTATTAAGCGTGGTTTTTCCAATAAGAAAAACAAACTCAAAATTAAAGCAAGCAACACTTGAATACTCGTTTTGCTAATATCGGAAAAATATTTTACCAGAAACGAAAAACCGTTTTCCAAATAGGCAGCGATTTGATTGGTAGAAATGATGGATTCTAAATAGTTAAGCAAAACATTGTCATGAGGCTCAGCATAGAAGTTGGTAATGCGCTTAATAATTTGACTGATTTCCATTGTGATTAAAGGCAGATACTTTACAATACCAAACATTAATAAACTCACGATTACTGAATAGAGTAGAATCACCAACACCTTCCGATTTAGGCGCACTCGTTTGACCGTAAATTCAACTAGTCGATTCATAAGGAATGCGAAAATAAAGGTTAGTAAGATGATATTCATCATACTTCTGACGCTGAAAAGAATTAAAATTATTAAAGCAAAGATAATAAGACGACGGGGTCCCTTTTTCTCGAAAATATCAAATAATCCATTCATCTGAACTGTAGCTCCTTCATTATTAGTTTGAAGTGATAAATCTTCCTATCATTCATATAAGTATTGCCATAAATAATAGAGTTTACTATTTACTCGTAAAAGAATATGTATTATATAGTCGCAGGAGATCTAAACCAATTGGGTTACCTCCCTTTAGTGTTTGATTAATTATATGATACATCGAGCAATAAATGAAATTTTGGGGCATGTTTTAATGAGTGGAAATGGCTACTCAATAAGCTCAGAATGTTGCAACTGCATTATACCTCTTTTACCTTCATTGAATAACAGAAAACCATCCTTGCATATCTAACAAGGATGGTTTTACTATGCTCTGCCAACAATTACTTTTTCGTAGAACGATATAAATCAACCATTGCCTTTTTTCGATCACCAAGAGTAGCAAAATCAAGAGATAACTCTTCATGAATGCCATTTTCATTAATGGTTCCTGTTCTAATTTTTTCGGACAACGTTTTACCCTTATTCAATTTATTACTATCATCTTTTTTCATGCCGATACCTCCTTTACTAATTGATACTTATTAATATGGCTCAGAAGCGATTGATTCATGTAGGATATAATTTATAATTAATCACATCTGTTGATTAACCAGAAACAACTTGATTAGAAAATGGGCACTATGTATATAGTTGGTTTTGATCGCTTTGAATTGAACAACTTCTATACCAGTATCGAAATGTCTTAAATAAGGAGGGATGCGACTTTGTCGCATCCCTCCTTATTTTTTTCGGTAATCGTATGGCGGTTTTTCATTCGCCGCTCTCCAAAAACACAGCTACAAGTAGTACCAAAACCTTTCAGGACGAAAGAATAGCTCGCTACTTACCTAGAGAGAAGCGGCCAAAGATACAATTTTGGCCACTCGAAGCTACTTTTATCGAATCCCTATTTTTAATTTAAGGAAGTGTCACTATCTTATAAAGCATCACATAATCTTAGCTGAAATTAAGCAGAGAATATAATGTACAACGTGCTAGAGTGCACGAAATTACATCTTCGGTCACTTACAGTCTCTATATAAAGTCATCTATTCTATTCTTTTAAAGTAAATGCATTTTTCACTTGAATATTGCAAGAACGCGACAGGCGATTCATCACAATAGGGTAACCGAAAAGAGTGTGGCTAGAAGTGACGTAGTCACTTCTAGCCACACATGACTCACGGTAAGACTGTCGTGATTAAATCGCCGAAAGCGGGCCGGAAATAGTCCGGTGAAAAGTGTGGCTTCCAGCCCTTCTTGCCGGCGGTTTATGAGAATAAATGGAATGATCAATAGGTTAAGTCATGTCCTTTTAATTTAAGTTGAATTTAGAACGAATAGTGTATACTTGTACCATCTTATTACTACTTTTATAAAGGGGAAATAAATTGATGCAAAGTGTTGAGTCAATCATAATCGATGACATCATTCAAGATATTGTTTTAGGAAAATATAAAGCGAATGACCAATTTCCATCGGAAAATGAACTTGCAGACCACTACCAAGTACCGCGGATCAAAGTCAGGAATGCCTATTTGAAATTAGAAGATATGGGTTATATTTTTTCGCAACAAGGAAAAGGTAGGTTTTTAAAACCTAAGCTGCAGCAAATTGAATTGCATTTGTCGGGAAGTTCTAGCTTTAGTGAAAAAATGAAACGTGCTGGATATGAACTGGTAACCCAAAACTTGGGGTGTGAAAAAATCGCCTATGATCCGAGTATTTTTGCTAAGTTGCAAGTGCAGCAGGAGGATGAAGTATTTAAGGTTTCAAGACTTCGGATCATAGACGGACAGCCGTTAGCGCTCCATATTTCATACGTTGCAAAATCTGTTTTACCTCGAATAGAAGTAGAGGGCGGCCACATTCAGTCAATGTTTTCTTATTACGAAGATCAAGGATTCACTGAATTTGTCAGTAGTAAAAGTTACGTAACTATTTCGTTTCCGACGAGTGTCGAGCGAACTCTTCTCGAGTGTACTTCGCTAGTTCCTCTATTAATAATTCAAAGTGATTGTGTAGATGCCATTCAAAAAAACGTGCTAGAATATACAAAAATCATATACCGCAGTGACTTGTTTACATACGTTATTGCGAATGAATGAAGAACAAGCCCTTGTCAATTTGACAGGGGCTTTTTTTTGTTAATTTGCATTTACATTCCTTAATAATTACTTAACATCACGCCACTTGGCAACAAGATAAGATGAGGTTGTGAAGGAGTGAGATGATGAATCGACGCAAACGAACGAAAATACTAATCGATGGCTCACGTAATTTTACAAGAGAATTGGTAAATGAAATTGAACGTAACTACGATATTCATGTTTTAGCTACCCCACAACAAGCGTTAGCGATGGTCAAGTTGAGAGAGACGGCCCAAAAATCACTATTTTACCTTGGAGAAGTACTTGTGACCGAAACAAAGGTTCAGATTAATAATACATTAGGCATCGGAATTATAGTGGGCGATGAAGAAGAATTCTCCTACCAGTTAGCCGTAATCGATGCAGCATATGAAGCAAACTTGGTTGAGACTGAAAAGTGGACATTGCTTTTCGAAGATGAAGAAAAACGAATTCATGAAAACAGACTATTAAAAGAAGCATCCATATTAAAAACAAAAGTTAATTTTGAAATGATGGACGTTTAACTTCATTTCAAAATCTGGGCACAATTACGCCAAGGTGTAATTGATTTATTAAATCATGTTTAGGAGTGAAACGATGACCATTGACGTAGTGCACGATACACAAGAAGTTTTTCGGACAATCCTTCATTGTATGTCGAGACCAGGAACGATTAAAAGTATTGGTGAAGGCAGTGAACAGGAGGAGCACCGAGAATTTTGCTCGCATTCAATTCTTCTGAGTGCGATTACATTGCTGGATGCAGAAGTTCGTTATCATGTCATAGGTGAAAATGCAGCCTCAATCGAAGCACTTTTCTCTGCCCATACATTGTCAAAAGTGACGGATTTACATAAAGCGGATTACATATTCATTATGCAAGATGATCAGCAACAATTCTTACATGATGTATTTACGAAAGCGAAAAAAGGGACGCTTGTGGATCCTCAAAAATCCGCAACGATTATCATGGAAACGGAATCGCTAGCAAATGAGCTATATCTCGTTTTAGAAGGACCAGGAATTGCGAATAAAGAAAACGTAGAAATTCCGGGTAGTGAATATTGGATGGGTGCAAGGGCTGAGGCCAATAAAGAATACCCGCTCGGAGTGGATATGATATTAATCGATAGGCAATCCAATCTGATGTGTCTGCCAAGAACAACGATTATTCACGATCGAGGGGTGTCTTAATGGCTTATGTAGCGGTTAAAGGTGGAACAGAAGCGATTGAAGAATCGATAAAACGCCTCACCTTTGAACGGGTCCAATCACAGGAACTATTAGAAGTGAAAACGATTATGGCGACGATGCGCGGCATGGTTGACCAGGTGATGTCCGAAAGCAGTCTGTACTCGGAATATTTGGCGGCACTTGCCATTAAACAGTCGGAAGGGAATATGGAAGAAGCTGTGTTCCTGTTACGTGCTCACCGTTCTACATTGCCAAGGACTTATTATACGCGTGTTGTTGAAACGGACTTAATGGCAGTAGAACGAAGAATATCCGCGAGTTTCAAGGATATTCCAGGCGGTCAGATATTAGGGGCGTCCTATGATTATACACATCGTTTAATGGACTTTGATTTGATTGATGAATCGAAAAATACGATGAAAGAATGGCTTGACCAATTTTTGAATGAAGAAAATACAATGATAGATAAAGCAAGTTTAACTTCGTTGCCAAAGGTAGTTGATTACCTTCGAAAGGAAAAATTACTTTCCGAAGTAGAAGACGACAACACGGAACCGATTGATGTGACAAAACAAAGTATCCAGTTCCCGACAACACGCAGTGAAAGATTGCAAGTGTTAACGAGAGGACAAACGGGAACTGTCACTTCTCTTGGATATGCAGCAATTCGCGGATACGGTCCAGTACATCCGACAGTTGGAGAACTGCGTGTCGGTAAGTTGCCATTGACGATTGGGTATCCAACAGATAAGACAGATGACGAAGAAAATGATTTTTATATCGGTGAAATTAAAGTGACGGAAGTAGAAGCGTTCGTTCCGGTTTCAAGCCAAAAAGATAATGATAGGGAAGAAATTGATTTTGAGATAGGTTATGGAATTTGTTTCGGACAGAATGAAACAAAGGCAATTGCCATGAGCATTTTAGATCAGAGCTTAGAATTAGGAAACCAAGGTTACCCGACGCAGGATGAAGAATTTGTTCTGATGCACATTGATTCGGTAGAGTCGAGTGGCTTTATCTCCCATTTGAAACTGCCTCATTACGTTACGTTCCAATCAAAGCTAGATAGCATACGGAAAATTAAAAAGGAGTCTGAAAAATAATGCAGCTAAAAACACATTTCGCTTTATTTGATGAAGGTTCCAAAAAAGAAATACGCAGAGCCATTCTGAAAGCAGTCGCAATTCCAGGGTATCAAGTTCCATTCGCTTCAAGAGAGATGCCGATTGCACGGGGATGGGGAACGGGCGGTCTTCAAATTACTTTGTCGATCATCGGAAAACAAGATGTACTAAAAGTGATTGACCAAGGCGCTGACGAGTCGGTCAATGCCGTTAACATTAAGAAACTCGTCAACAAAACGACAGGTGTCGAAACAACAATACAAACGAGTGAAGCGACGATTATTCAATCGCGGCACAGGATTCCGGAAGTACCATTAACGGAAAAACAGATTATGGTTTTACAAGTTCCGATACCTGAACCTTTGAGGTGGGTGGAACCAAGCGAGTTTAAAACGAAAAAACTGCATGCCGAGAATGATTATAGCGGTGCATGGTTGCAGTTGTTTGAACAAATTATGAAATACGGAAAAACTGCTACGAATGCGGATCATCCTGTGCTCGTTCATGACCGTTATGTTATGGCACCAAGCCCGATTCCACGTTTTGATAATGCTAAAATGCACCAGTCGGAAGCGCTGATTTTACTAGGTGCTGGACGAGAAAAGAAAATTCACGCGGTACCACCTTACACGAATGTAGCTTCACTTGCATTTGAAGATTATCCATTTGAAGTGGAATCGTTTGAAGGAAAGAATTGTCGCTTATGTCATTCCACGAACGTCTTTATGGATGAATTGGTTGACCAAGATACAGGGGAAACTCATTACCAATGCAATGATACTAGTTTTTGTCTTTCCGTGTTAAACGAAAACGAAGTGGTTTCGGAGGTGGAATTACTACATGCAAGATAAGCCCATTTTACAAGTGAAAAACCTGCAGAAACAGTTTGGGCACGGATGTCCAGTTTGTACAAACGCCAACGATGGGGTATTGGAAAAAAACTATTGTCCTCATTGTAAAACAGTCTATGCGTGCCGTGACATCTCGTTCGATCTCTACAAAGGTGAAATCCTTGGTATCGTAGGCGAGAGCGGAAGCGGAAAGTCTACGCTGATGCAATGTCTATATTTCGACGAGGCTGTTACGGATGGTGAAGGCTACATAACACTACATCAGGAGGGAAAGGTAAATATTTTTGAAGAATCTTCTCAACAACAACGTCACATCCGAAATACCATTCTTGGCATGGTGTACCAAAATCCGATTCTTGGACTGAAGATGGACTTTTCATCAGTCGGAAATATTGCTGAAAAGCAAATTGCAGCCGGTAATCGTAGAGTGGATCGAATGGAACAAAGAAGTAAAGAGTTGCTAGAACATGTTCATATTCCGCTGGCGCGAATGAAAGACGAACCGAAGAAGTTTTCAGGTGGAATGCAGCAACGTGTACAAATTGCAAAAGCACTGTCCAACAATCCTCCAATTCTATTATTGGATGAAGTCACGACAGGTCTTGATTTGTCAGTCCAGGCAAGTGTTCTCGACTTGATAAAAAAGATTCAACGGGAACTTGGTATCAGCATGATTGTTGTATCTCACGATTTAGCCGTCATTCGTATGCTGGCAAACCGAACAATCGTAATGCTTAATGGGGAAATAATCGAGCAAGGATTAACCGATCAAGTTTTAGAAGATCCACAACATGCTTTTACGCAACAACTCGTCTATTCATTAATCTAAATGGAGTGATTCTGTGTACGTACTAACAAATGGCCAAATAATTACAGAAAATCAAATCCTTCAAAACCATGCAGTAGTTATAGAAAAGGATCTCATCAAAGCAATCATTCCTGAGGAAGACATTGCGGGGTTCAGTGAGTACACACTAATTGATGCACAAGGTGGTTACATTTCACCAGGATTTGTAGACATCCATTCCGACTATATAGAAGGAATTGTTTCTCCACGGCCAACATGTTTAATGGACTTTAATTTGGGCATCCGGGAAGCGGAAAGAATACTGGTCAGTCACGGAATTACAACGATGTATCATTCCCTATCAATTTATAAGGATGACGGATTTTCACATAAACCGATTCGCAATCCACAAAATGTGAATCGACTCATCGATGCCATCAATGATACACATACGAGCCAACACTTAATCCGAAATCGTATGCATGCACGTTTTGAAATAGACAATATTGAGGCTGTAGATCGCTTCATCCAAAATATTGAAGAAAAGAAAGTCCATCTCATATCCTTCATGGATCATACGCCAGGACAAGGACAATATAGAAACTTAGAAATTTACCGAGATACATTAAAAGGATTCCGTAATATGTCGAATGCAGAGGCGGACGTGCTTATTGCCGACAGCATCACCAAAGAGAAAATCACACTAGAACAAATCAAAGAAATTGCTCAAATCGCTTTGGACAATAATATAGCCATCGCTTCGCATGATGACGACGAACTAGAGAAGCTCTCATTAGTAAAAAGCTATGGGACTACGATTAGTGAGTTTCCGACGACGATAGAGGTTGCGCGAAAAGCAAAAGAACTCGGCTTGTGGACAATCGCAGGGGCACCGAATGTTTTGCTCGGGGGTTCTCATTCTGGAAATTTATCGGCTGCGGAGGCAATTCAAGAACAAACGATTGATATTTTGTGCAGCGATTATTACCCAGCGGCTTTACTTCACTCGCTTTTCAAATTAAGTGATGAATACGGGCAAAATCTACATGAAATGTTTCAACTAGTTACACTGAATCCTGCAAAAGCAGTCGGAATCGATGATGAAATTGGGTCTATAAAGATAGGGAAAAAAGCGGATATTATCATTATTGAGAAAATGGATGATGGGTTTCCGATGGTCACGGCTTCAATTGTGGATGGGAAATTGATCACAAGGACGATGTATCGATGAGGACAACTGAGGTTCAATTATCAGAAACGCCATTTATTCATGACCATTCGGAGCTGAAAAACACGCGTCTAGGCATATTTACCGAAGTTGGATTGTACAATTTTATCGAAAATACAGTACTGGATGATTATTCGTATACAGGGCAATTCTGCTTTATCCAAAATGCGCAGATTGGAAAGTTCTCCAACATTGCGGCAATGGTTCGGATTGGTCCTACAGATCATCCGTATGAACGGCCGTCACTTCATCATTTTACCTATCGCCCGCATATGTACGGCTTTGGTGATAGAGATGATGAACCATTTTTTGAACAACGTGTGAGCCGGACAGCATATGTCGGCCATGACACGTGGATTGGTCACGGAGCCATCATTCAGCCAGGAGTAATAGTTGGCGATGGTGCGATTGTTGGAAGTGGCGCAATTGTAACGAAGGATGTACCTCCATACGCAATTGTCGTTGGTGTGCCCGCAAAGGTTATTAAATATCGATTTTCTGAAGAAACGATTGCGGCTTTGCAGCGCATCAAATGGTGGGATTGGTCCTATGAAACCATCAAAGAGCGAATGGATGATTTTCATATAGATATTGAAAAGTTCGTTGCAAAATATGATGGGAGGTAGGATTTTGTGCCGCAGTTAATTGAAGTAAAAGAATTGAGTAAGTCCTTTACGATTCACCATCTGGATAAAAAGATGAGCGCAGTAGATAATATCAATTTTTCCCTTAAAGAAGGTCAATTTATTGGCATCGTCGGAAAGAGTGGTAGTGGTAAATCAACCATTTTAAAAAGTATTTACCGAACGTATCTCCCAGAAAAAGGTGCTGTATTATACAGTTCTGAAAAGTTCGGAATGGTCGATTTGTCGCAGCTATCGGAAAGAGAAGTATTATATTTGCGAAAGCATGAGATTGGCTATGTGTCACAGTTTTTAAATGTCATGCCGCGAACGACTGCACGTGAACTTGTGGAGCAGGCTGTAATTGAAATGGGGAAGTCGCAAGAGGAAGCCAGGAGGACGGCAGAGGAAGCTCTCTCTCATTTCGAACTGGACCCCGAGCTCTGGGATAGTTATCCGAACACGTTTTCAGGAGGGCAGAAATTACGATTGAATATTGCATGCGCCATTGTGAAAAAACCACGATTGCTACTGCTGGATGAACCGACAGCAAGCTTGGATAATGCCTCTAAATTGAAAGTGCGTGAAGTGATTGAACGATTGAAAAACGATGGAACGACATTGATTGGGATCTTTCATGACTTAGAATTTATGGATGGTTTATGCGACAAAGTTTATGATTTACAGAAAAAAACTGTGGTCTGAAATGGAGGAACTACTCATGAAAGCTGACTTACATGTCCATTCAAATTACTCAGATGGGTCCTCTTCGGTGGAGGAAGTGATGCATTTGGCTTCAACAAAAGGGATAACTCATATTAGCATAGTTGACCACGATACAATCAAGGGTATTGAGTCTGCAAAAATTGCGGGAAAAAACCATGGCATTTCAGTACTGCCAGGTATTGAAATATCAGCATATGATTTTGTGGAAAATCGAAAAGTACATATTCTTGGTTACATGTTTGATGAGAAAGCAACACACATTCAAGAACTTTGCAAACCCTTGTTAAAGAGAAGACATGAAAACTCCTTGTGGCAAATTGAACAGTTGCAAAAGAATAATTATGATATTCGGGTTGAAGATGTAGCGAAAAAAGCATTGATGTCAGGCGTTATTTATAAGCAGCATATTATGCATTGTTTACTAGATCACCATATTGAAACACCGCTCTATCAAGAACTTTATCAAACTCTTTTTAAAGGCGATGGCATTTGTGCCAGGGATATCGAATACGTGGATGCTGTGGAAGCAGTCAAGGCCATCAAGGCGGACAATGGCTATGCAGTGTTGGCACACCCTGGACAGCTGGATTCATTTGCTTTAATTCCGGAGCTTGTGAAAAATGGACTCGACGGAATTGAACGAGATCATTTGGACCATTCAAAGGAAGACAGATATAGAGTAGATCGCTATGCATTTGAGTACTCGCTGTTTAAGACAGGTGGTAGTGATTTTCATGGTGATTATGGTACTCCCGTTGAAATTGGAGATATTTTGAGCCCAACGCAATTCTTGAAGCAATTAGTATAAAGATTGTATGAAGATATTGTAAAAAAGACCATTTACATCTATTTATGTGTTGAAATGATAGTGACTAAATAAAGGAGGAACGGGTAGCAGTTGAAATGATAATCCGGCTTTTGAACCAGGCACAGTTACTAAGAAGATTGCAAACCAAACTAAACAATAAAAGGAGAAAATCATGAAAAAAAATCTTTTATCATTTTTAACTATTCTTTTGCTTGCATCAATCCTTACAGCTTGTTCTTCAGGAAGTGCTGCTAATTCTAGTGATACGTTAACAATGGTTTGGTATCCGAACGAATCAGGCAATGATTTAAAAACAGCGCGTGATGAAATTGGAAAAGTGATTGAAGATGTAACTGGTAAAAAGGTGGAGCATAAATTGACGACTGATTACGCCATTGCTATTGAAACAATCGCTAATGGTAATGCTCAGCTTGCATTCATGGGTGCACAAGGGTATATCGAAGCGAAAAACAAAAATGGGAAAATTGAGCCTCTCGTTGTACCAAGTGGAAAATCAGGGACAATCGATGATGCAGTTTACTATAGTTGGTTGGCTGTGAACAAGGCAGATGCAGAAGACTACAAAAAAGATGGTGAGTTTGCGATTGATAACATCGTCGATTCTAAATTCTCGTTCGTATCAAGCAGTTCAACTTCAGGTTTTAAAGTTCCATCAAGTGATATCGTTTCTTACTTCTCTAAGGAAGATAAATGGAAAGACTTAACGCCGGAGGACTTAATGGAAGGCGGTACGTTCTTTAAAGAAGTTTTATACGGTGATTCTCACCAAGGATCCGCAGTTAACCTACTAAATGGTCGCGCAGATGTAGCTGCATTTTGTGATACATGCGTCGGAAATTACATTGAAATTGCTGAAGGCGAAGCAAACACAAAAGGAACGGTCTATAAAGTAAAAGCGGATGCTGCTGAACCATTCAATACAGTTCCAGGTGAAGAATTTACATTGATAAATGTAACACCAGTGCTAAATGCTCCTTTCGCAGCAAACACTGATAGCTTAAGCGAAGAAGATTTCAAGAAGATCCAAGAAATTTTAACTTCAGATGAAATTTCAAACAACGAAAAGATTTTTGTTCCGGAAAGTTCTGAAGCTGCAGGTCTATTCAAGAAAACAGCAGATGAGAGGTTTGTTGTAGCAGAAGATTCTTGGTTTGATCCAATTCGTGAATTGTCCAAGTAAGAGGTATAGACGGTTACGAACGGACATTGGTTTTTACCTTTATTCAGCAGAAGACTCACACCTCCACTAGGTATGAGATGAATGCGGTTTTGTTTTCCTGTTCAGTGGGTGTCCAAAGGCGCGCTGAACAAAGGTAAAGCCTCCGGCGGATGTCACAGATTTTGAAAGGAGTCAATCGAGCAAGCTCGATTCAAAATCTGGACGCAATTACGCCGAGGCGTAATTGATTGAAGATAGCATGTGCCGAAGATGTATTCATTCAGGTACATGCTTTTTTTACAAAGAACTTCAAAAAATGGTGCAAGGAGTTTTTCTAATGGCTTTGTTACATATCAAAAACCTCTCCAAACGATATGGAAAAGACAGAGAGGTACTATCGAAGATTAATATGGAAGTGAATACGGGTGAGTTTGTCTCTATTATTGGACCATCAGGAGCCGGAAAATCAACGTTTTTACGTTGTATCAATCGAATGATTGATACAACCGATGGGGAAATTTTTTTTGATGATGTCAACGTAATGTCGTTATCCAAAAAAGAGTTGCGTAAACATAGAACAAAAATCGGGATGATTTTCCAACATTATAATTTAGTATCCCGTTTAACGGTTATTGAAAATGTATTGCACGGCAGGTTTGGCCATAAAACAACGCTTCAAGGTATTCTAGGACGGTTCACGGAGGAAGAGAAATTACAGGCATTTAGTCTTCTCAAAAAGCTTGGGATGGAAGAACACGCCTATAAAAGATGTGACCAATTAAGCGGAGGGCAAAAACAGCGTGTAGGAATTGCACGTGCATTGATTCAATCGCCGAAACTACTACTTTGCGATGAGCCAATCGCTTCGTTGGACCCTAACGCTTCTAAAGTTATCATGGATCACTTGCAGCGTATTTCCAAAGAACTGAATATCACTTGTATCGTTAACTTGCACCAGGTCGATGTAGCAAAAAGATACTCCGATCGGATTATTGGATTAAACAGTGGTCAGGTTGTGTACGATGGCACTTCTAAAAAACTGACATCAGAATACATTCATTCGATCTATGGTTCTGAAGCTGGAGATCTCATAATGGAATAGGGGGTACTGCTATGGATATTGAGGTTTTCAAGAGAAAGAATAATCGAGTGACGATATTCTGGATCATTCTAATAGGCATTACATTGCTATCGGCAAAAATTACGGATTTCAATTTTCTGCATGGAATGCAGACTCTGCCAAAAGCTTTTAGTTGGATGTTTTCTAATCTGTATATTACTGCAGAATCACTGGAAAAGATGCCATCCATTATGGACAAATTAATAGAGACCATTTTTCTATCCATTACAGCTACAACCACGGCCAGTGTTTTGGCTCTATTATTAGCGTTGATGGGATCGCATACGACGAAGGTTAATAACTTTTTCGGGTCATTAAGCAGAATAATTGCTTCGATTTATAGAAATATCCCGATTGTCGCTTGGGCGCTCATCTTGCTGTTGTCATTTGGACAAAATGCATTGACTGGTTACTTTGCATTGTTTCTTGCAACGTTCGGATTTTTAACGCGTGCGTTTATTGAAACAATTGACGAAACAAGTAGCAGTTCAGTGGAAGCTTTGCGGGCAACTGGAGCTACTTATTTTCAAGTCGTAGCTAAAGCGGTCATTCCGGAGTGTTTTCCGCAAATGATTAGTTGGGTGTTGTACATGATTGAAACGAATATTAGAAGTTCAACACTAGTTGGTATTTTGACTGGAACAGGGATTGGTTTCGCATTCGATCTCTATTACAAGAGTATGAACTATAACGTAGTCAGCTTAATTACTATTAGTATTGTCGTTGTTGTCATCGGTATCGAGCTTGTTTCCAACTATGTAAGGAGGGTTATTTTGTAATGACCATCGTTCAAAGCAATATGGCTTATGATGTGAAGAGAAGCAGTTCGGGGAAAATTAAATTAAAAGTTTGGAACAAATCGCAGGTTGTAACGATGGGTACGTTCGTGGCACTTCTTTTTTTAACAATCTACGGGTTTCTAACGTTCGATTATAAAGAAATCTCTTTAATAGAAGCGGGAGCAGCAACCCTTCATAATTTAAAAGTCATGTTTTTAGAACCCGTACTCAGTCATTTCACTTTTTGGGAGGCTGTCTATCAAGTAGGCCTAACAATGGGGCTTGCATTATTGTCGACGGTATTAGGAGCTGTCCTATCTTTATTTATCGCATTATTTGCTGCAAAGAATTTATCGACGAAGGTTGTGTCAAACGCCATTATTATTGTAGTCGCGTTTGTTAGAGCAGTCCCCACTGTATTATGGGTATTAATCTTCGCGATTGCTGCGGGACTCGGAAGTGAAGCGGCAATTATCGGTATGACTCTTCACACAGTCGCGTTTTTAGTAAAAGCGTACTCAGAGTCATTTGAGGAATTAGACGATGGCATTTTAGAAGCGTTACGGGCAAGTGGAGCTAATTGGTGGCATATCGTAACAAATGCAGTAATCCCTTCAACTGCAGCTTCCTTATTGTCATGGACGTTTTTGCGTTTTGAAACGAATTTCACTGTAGCGGTTGCGATGGGGGCGGCTGCTGGGGCGGGTGGCATTGGTTTTGAATTGTTTATGGCTTCCGGTTTCTATTTCGACCTACGAGAAGTCGGTTTTATCACGTATGCGATTTTGATTGTTGCGATTGGGCTCGAACTGTTATCGACACAATTGAAAAAACGATACCTAATGGACGCGGCAGTAAAGTAATAGATCTAAAAACTGTCTATTATTGAAAAAATATATCCATATCGGAGGAATTTAATTTGGAGAAAAAAGCTGTGTTTTTTGATTTGGACGGAACACTTTTAAATGAAGATAAGGTTGTATTGGAGTCGACGAAAAGGGCAGTGCATACGCTGCAGGAAAAAGGCATTTATACAGTGATATCTACAGGACGTTCGCCTCAAATGTTTAACTGGCTTTTAGATGAACTTAATATAAACTCCTATGTATCAATGAATGGCCAGCACGTTGTGTTTGAAGGGGAAGAAATCTATTCGAATCCGATGGACCCTGAAATGTTGCATAACCTTGCAAGTTTAGTGAAAAGTAAAGGTCATGGCCTTGCTTACTCCAACAACCAAATGAGTAAAGTAAATGAAGATAATCATCCGCATATTATTCCTAGTTATGAAAGCTTGAAACAAGTTTATCCGCTTGTAGAACCAGAATTTTATAAGCATTTCCCGGTGCATCAAGTTCAACTGTATTGTGAACGAAAATATGCAAAATTGTATGTAGAGCGCTATTCGGATCATACCTTCATTAATTGGGGGGATTATGCGTCCGACGTGCTTCCAAAGGGATCATCCAAGGCAGTAGGGGTTCAGAAAGTGCTTGAGAAACTTGGTATACAGAAAGAGAATAGTTATGCGTTTGGAGATGGAACGAACGACTTTGAAATGATTGACTTTGTTGGAACAGGTATCGCGATGGGCAATGCAGTTCCGGAGTTGAAGGCTATCGCTGATTATGTAACGACATCATGTTCTGAGAATGGAATTCTGGATGCTTTGATCGAATTAGGTTTATTAGAAACAGCAGACGTAGTTGTAGATTTATACAGATGAATAACACAAAAAGGTGCATCTCGGATTGTTGAGATGGACCTTTTTTCATGGCACAAGTATGAATGAATCATATAGTAAATGATTCGAAAACTGTAAGAATCATTAAAATGATTTGTTAAATCACGTTATATTAAGTCAGATTTAGGGTAAATAGTGTATACTTGTACCATTAGAATGTGGAAGAAGGAGATTAACGTGAGTTCGAAATATGCAGATGACAGTTTAGCATTACATACAGATTTATATCAAATCAATATGGCAGAATCCTACTGGGCGGATGGTATACACGAACGGAAAGCGGTTTTTGAACTATTCTTCAGAAGGTTGCCATTCGGTAATGGCTATGCAATTTTTGCTGGGCTTGAACGTATTCTCGACTATTTAAGGGATTTTCATTTCAGTGAAAGTGATTTGGCATATCTGAGGGATGATCTCGGTTATAAGGACGATTTCATTTCTTATTTAAAAGATCTTCGTTTTACGGGAGATGTCTATTCCATGGTTGAAGGGGAGCTTGTTTTTGCAAACGAACCAATTATTCGCGTGGAAGCGACGCTTATCGAAGCGCAGTTGGTTGAGACTGCTTTACTTAATATCGTCAACTACCAAACACTGATTGCAACAAAGGCAAGTCGGATTAAACAAGTCGTTAAAGATGAAATTGTGATGGAGTTTGGAACACGCCGTGCGCATGAAATGGATGCAGCGATTTGGGGAGCGCGGGCCACTTTCATTGGAGGCGTCGAAGCGACTAGTAATGTACGTGCTGGAAAAAGATTTAATATTCCTGTTACGGGAACCCATGCCCATTCAATGATACAGGCATATAAAAGTGAATATGAAGCATTTCATTCTTATGCGGCGCGTCATAAGGACTGTGTTTTCCTAGTGGATACGTATAATACGTTGAAAATAGGCATCCCGACGGCAATTCAAGTTGCAAAAGAACTTGGTGATAAAATTAATTTCATCGGTATTCGTCTTGATAGTGGAGATATTTCATTCCTGTCGAAAGAAGCGCGTCGTATGCTCGATGAAGCAGGATTCCCTAAAGCGCAAGTCGTTGTCTCCAATGATTTAGATGAATACACAATCCTTAACTTAAAAGCACAAGGCGCCAAAGTAGATGTGTGGGGGATTGGTACGAAATTGATAACAGCTTATGACCAGCCGGCACTGGGAGCTGTCTATAAAATTGTTGCTATTGAAAATGAAACAGGTGTAATGGAAGATACAATAAAGATTTCATCTACAACGGAAAAAGTAACTACGCCGGGAAGAAAAAAACTCTATCGAATTATTGACCGGGAAAACGGAAAGGCAGAAGGCGATTATATTACAATGCATGATGAGGATCCGGCTTCCGAAGAACGCATCAAAATGTTCCACCCCGTCCACACGTTCATTTCAAAGTTTGTTACGAATTTCGAAGCAAGAAATATGCATGTGTTAGTCGTGGAAAACGGCGCTATTATATACGATAATCCAAAGCTTGAACAAATGAGGGATTATGCGATAGCAAACTTAGATTTATTGTGGACTGAATATAAACGCTCTCTAAATCCCGAAGAATATCCCGTTGACTTAAGTCAGAAGTGTTGGGATAACAAAATGCGCAATATACAGGAAGTCCAGGAAATGGTGGAAGACTTCGTTGATCAATAAGGAGGAATTTCGATCATGACACTGCAAGACAGAATCATTGACGCGTTGAAAGTGCAACCTGTTATTGATCCGAAAGCGGAAATCAGGAAATCGATTGACTTTATGAAACAATACGCCACGAAATATGCATTTTTAAATGGCTTCGTCCTAGGAGTTTCTGGGGGCCAGGATTCGACGCTTGTTGGGAAACTTGCTCAACTGGCAGTTGATGAATTGAATGAAAAAGAAGGAACGGATCGTTACAAGTTTATTGCAATCAGACTTCCGTACGGTTCTCAGTTTGACGAAGATGATTGTCAGGATGCACTTGAATTTATTGAACCATCGCTGATTTACACAGTAAATATAAAAGAATCAGTCGATGCGAGTGTTCGTACATTGACAGCGGCGGGTGTAACATTATCCGATTTTGCGAAAGGCAATGAAAAAGCCCGGGAACGCATGAAAGTCCAATACTCAATTGCAGCGATGCACGATTGTATTGTTCTTGGGAGTGATCATGCAGCAGAAGCAATCACCGGATTTTACACTAAATTTGGTGACGGCGGCGCAGATCTAATGCCGCTATTTAGGTTGAACAAACGGCAAGGTAAACAATTACTTAAAGAGCTTAACTGTCCGGAACACCTTTACATGAAAGTGCCGACAGCGGATCTTGAAGAAGACAAACCGGCCATACCTGACGAAGTGGCTCTTGGAGTATCGTATGATGATATCGATGATTACCTAGAAGGCAAAGAGTTACCCGATGAACCGCGCATAGCAATCGAGAACCACTACCTGCGTTCAAAACATAAACGGCATATGCCGATTACGATATTTGATGATTTTTGGAAGTGATTAGAGGACTCCTATTAGGGGTCTTTTTTTATGCAATTTGAAGCGTTAAAAATAGACATCGTGGATACGCTCTAACATATTAGATTAAGCGACAGTTTGTGCTAATGACTACGTTGCTTAAGTTGTTCGAAAAAGGAATATCCTGTATTATGGAAGTATGTTTTGTTAATTTTCGGACAAATGACCACTATATACAATTGGGGGAAATGAAATGACGCATCAAGAGATAATTGAGAAGGTTTTAACCAATATTGATAAAGTGATGATTGGGAAACGGAATATAGCTGAGTTAAGTATCACAGCACTTCTTGCTAGGGGACATGTCTTGCTTGAAGATGTACCAGGCGTTGGGAAAACAATGATGGTAAAAGCATTGGCTAAATCAATAGGTGCAGATTTTAAACGCATTCAGTTTACTCCGGATTTGTTGCCTTCTGATGTCCTAGGTGTTTCAATTTATAACCCAAAAGAGATGGAATTCGAGTTTAGGCCAGGTCCAATCATGGGGAATATTGTTCTTGCTGATGAAATTAATAGAACTTCACCAAAAACCCAATCTTCACTTCTTGAAGGAATGGAAGAATCCTCAGTGACAATTGATGGAGAAACCATGCGGATTCCGCAACCATTTTTTGTCATGGCTACACAGAATCCAATTGAGTATGAAGGAACGTATCCACTCCCTGAAGCGCAATTGGACCGTTTTCTTTTTAAATTAAAAATGGGTTACCCAACGAAAGCAGAAGAGATTGAAGTGCTAAATCGTGCTGAAAAGGCTGTCCCAATTGAAAGTTTGGAAACAGTCATTTCTCTTGGTGATTTAATCAATTTGCAAAGTGCAGTAACTGAAGTCAAAGTCGACGATACGATTAAGTCATATATCGTGGAGTGTACATCGCAGACGCGTAATAATCCATATGTGTATCTAGGGGTGAGTCCGCGCGGTTCACTTGCACTTATGAAAGCATGTCAGGCTTATGCAATGCTAAAAGGGAGAACGTATGTTACACCGGATGATGTCCAGTATTTGTCCCCATTTGTATTTGGCCACCGTATGATTTTGCGACCTGAAGCGAAATACGAGGGGATTTCCACAGATGAAATTGTGGAAAGGATATTAGCGAAAGTGTATGTGCCAGTAGATAGGATTCGGGTAAAATGAAGAAAATAAGAAGACTGCTCGATGTGTCAAGCCGGTTCCTGTTTCTACTATCTGTTATAGTAGGAACTTTTGTATTTGCCATGTTTCAGGGCGGTACGGTAAGCTGGGCAATATTTTATTTTATATTACCTTTTGTGATTTATTCCATCCTGTTATTTATATATCCAATGTCAGATATGACCGTTGAACGGATAATTCGAACACCTCATGTGCAAAATGGAGAGAAGTTAATTGTATCATTAACTGTGAAACGCAAAAGTCGCTTTCCCTTACTCTATACAGTTGTGGCAGAAAAATGGACTGAACATGAAATAACCCGACTGGCAAACGCTAAATTAAAACGCCTCCATATCTTTGGGTTTCGCAAAGAGATTCAATGGGACTATGAAATCGAACATATGCCAAGAGGTGAGCACATTCTTCAAGGGGTTACCGTCGAGATCTCTGATTTTTTTGGATGGTTACGTAAGACGAAGTTTATTGAATCGAAAAATACGATTCTTGTGTATCCCAAAATGACTGACATTCATTATGTTCCTTTCGATACACAGTTTGACCGTGGAACAATCGCTTCACCTTTGAATATCGTCAAAGATACGACAATGGCGACAGGGGTCCGGAATTACCAGTCAGGAGACCGGGTGACGTGGATTCATTGGAAATCATTCGCCCGAACGCAGACGCTTATGACAAAGGAGTTTGAGGATAAAAGATCGCAAGAATTATCCTTAATAATGGATGGCAGAGAGACGATTGTGTTTGAGGAACTGGTGGAACTTACTGCATCTATAATGAATGAGGCTTCAAATCACCAAGCGGGCTTGGCATTGATGACGACTGGCTCCGAACCCGCGTTATTTCCCTTTATCCAGTCCGAAGAGCAACTTCATAGTGCGCTTATTCACTTGGCAAAAATTAAGCCGGATGTAAGTAAAGAGGCTGAAATTGCAGCAGACTTTGGAACAGTTTCTCAGCATGGTGGCACAACTGTATTGATAACAGGAAATCCGGATTGGCATTTACTACAGTCGGTATTGCGTAGTTCGAAAAATACGGGTTCCATCGTTTGCTTTGCAGTGGTAAAACGAGATAATCAGATGTTGAAAACAATTGAGGAAGATATTCGTTTGGCAAGGTCAAAAGGGGTTATCGTGCATTTGGTTAGAAGAGAACAGTTTAAGGAAGTTTTTAAAGAGGTGGCGCGGACATGATAGGAACGAGGATAGACAGAAAACTTCTCGTACTTCTATATATACTTGCATTTATTTTGTTAAGAGAATGGCTCATTCCAGTTATTGAAATAACAGATTCAGAGCATTTGACATTATTTCTTTTGTTTGTTGTTTTGGCCTTTTTACTGGCATTAGTCAGAGTTAAGTGGTGGATCGCTGTTTCCCTTAAGGTTCTATATATCTCGTGGGCAATTTATTATGTGTTTACCGGTAAGGTATTTATATCAAAAGACTCAATCGTATATTTAATAAAAGATATATTTTCAAATTTCGCTATTATTGCAAGCGGAGATTGGGAGAGTATAACCAATCCATTAAGGACTATTCTGTTTTACGCATTGCTTTGGATGACGTGTTATTTAATCCGATATTGGATTGAAGTGAGAAAGAGTATATTACTTTTTTATATTATGACTATCATCTTTATTGCATTTATCGATACTTTTGGACCTTATTCTGCGGATGGAGCTATTTTTAGAATTATGATGGCGGGATTATTACTACTAGGTGTGCTGGCTATTTTCAGACTCGCGGAAAAGTATAATACTGCCATATCAACAGGTACATTCATCTCAATTACTGTCCCGCTCCTAATTGCAGTTGTAATAAGCGCTACTTTTGCGAATTTCTTGCCGAAACAGGAACCTGCCTGGCCGGATCCAATTCCTTATTTTAAAATGATGGTACAAGGCCCTGGTGAAGGCGGCGGTTCGGGAGTATCTACAAGCGGATATGATACGGATGATTCGACCCTTGGCGGTTCATTTGTTCAAGACGACACGCTCGTTATTGAAGCGAAAGTTCCTAGTAAACAATATTGGAAAATCGAAACGAAAAATACCTATACTTCAAAAGGTTGGGAGCAGGTATCAGAGGATACTAACCAGGTTACCTACACACCAGGCATGAAGATGAGTGCTATAGATAACTTAGGACAAGAAGCGGAGCAATCCCGACAGCGTGCAGAATTGCAAGTCACGGAGGATTTTCCGTTCATTGTTTATCCATATGGGATAAGTATAGTCCACGCGGCTGATGACGTTGTTTTTCTACATTCAGAGGCTTCTGGAAAGTTTAGCACTATAATTAATGGAACTGAGAGCTCTCTAGACTCATACGAAATTGAATTTGAGGACTCAGATTATAGCTTAAAAAAGTTAAGATCTATAATGATGGAAGATTTCACAGGGGAAACGGAAGACTTTGCACAATACCTGCAACTTCCGGATCAATTGCCTGAGAGAGTAAAAGAACTTGCAGAAACGATTACTGCTAACGAAGAAAGTGTCTATGAAAAAACGAAAGCAATTGAAAGGTATTTTGGCAGAAATGGTTTTGTCTATTCACAACAGGGTGTAGCTATTCCGAAAGCTGGAGATGACTATGTCGATCAGTTTCTTTTCGATACCAAAAAAGGATACTGTGATAACTTCTCCACAGCAATGGTTGTTATGTTGCGTGCAATCGATATTCCTGCAAGATGGGTAAAAGGTTTTGCCCCGGGAGAATATACAAATAACGATGCCGGTGAACGGGTTTATCAGGTAACGAATAACGAAGCGCATTCATGGGTTGAAGCATATATGCCAGGAATCGGCTGGATGCCTTATGAACCCACAATTGGTTTTAGCAACTTGACGGACATCTCCTATGATATTGAGTTGGACTTGAACGATCCTGAAGCGCCAGAAATAAAAGAGCCGGAGAAGCCTAAGTCGGAGAGAGTTGAGAAACCTGTTAAGACCTTAAAAGATAATGAATTAATAGCGTTTTTCAAATCTTTTGGTTCATGGATTCAAACTCATAAATGGATAGTGATCTTGGCTGGACTCGCCGTGGTTCTAATTGTCTGGCGATTATATGCTGTTCGGGCAAAATGGTTACCCAAAGTTCTTGTTCAACTATACAAATCGGGGAGCAGCGACTGGGTAACATTCGAAAAAAGCTATACGAGTTTATTGAGACAACTTGAACGTCGTGGTTTGCATCGTGCAAATGGAATGACATTGTCTGATTACGCGGTGGATGTTGACAATTACTTTGGCGGTGAAAGAATGCGGAAACTTACAAATGCGTATGAAAAAGGTTTGTATGGCGGGAATAGAACTGATCACGAATGGGTGAATTTGCGTGAGATATGGGAAGATTTAATCAATAGGACTTCGAGTTGATTTTTGATGTAAATAGAAGTAAGATAAAAACAGAATAAGCACAAGGTGCCCTCATATATATCCGATAATATGGTTCGGATGTTTCTACAAGTTACCGATAATAACTTGACTATGAAGGTGGATTCAGCTCAAGTTTGAGCTGTTTTCGCTTTTAAATAGATGATGGGACGCGTGGAGAAGGAATTTCTTGCGCGTCTTTCTCTATTTAATAGGACCTTGGAGCAAATGGAAGAGGTGGACCGATTGGCAACAGCTCCTTTATTAGTCGAACAAGAAAAAATCGTGGTACTTGATTATGGCAGTAAGTACAATCAACTAATTACACGTACAATTCGTGAATTCGGTGTATATAGCGAACTTCATGCACACACGACTACCGCGGAAGCTATCAAGAAGATGAATGCTGTAGGAATCATATTATCAGGCGGCCCTGCTTTTCTGGGAGATGAAGAAGCATTTGATATTGATCCTGAAATCTTTGCTGCGGGTATCCCGATCCTTGGTGTTTCCTATGGTGCGCAACTAATCGTTAAGCATTTTGGCGGTGAAATAGAAAAAGTGGCTGATCGTATTGACGGTGTAAATTCAATCACTGTGAATAGTGCATCGAAACTGTTTACTTCGCAAGTGGAGCAACAAGATGTATTCGTGAGTCGTGGCGGTCGTATCGTTACATTACCCGAAAGTTTAACAGCACTTGCAAGTGGTGCGGGAAATGAAATCGTAGCGATTGGAAATGATGAGTCCAACATCTATGGCGTTCAATATCATCCTGAAGTAACACAATCCACACACGGAAATGAATTTCTACGTAACTTCGTCCTCGATGTATGTGATGTAAAAGCTAATTGGACGATGGAAAGTTTTATAGATATAGAAGTTGAGAAAATACGCAGCACAGTCGGAGACAAAAAAGTTCTTTGTGCCCTTAGTGGTGGCGTCGATTCATCTGTAGTAGCTGCATTGATACACCGCGCAATCGGAAATCAATTGACATGTATGTTCGTTGATCACGGTCTTCTACGAAAAGGTGAAGCGGATAGCGTAGTGGAAACCTTCAGCAACGATTTTAATATGAACTTCATTAAAATCGATGCACGTGAGCGTTTCTTAACTAAATTAAAAGGAATTGCTGATCCAGAACAGAAGCGGAAAATAATCGGCAACGAATTCATCTATGTATTCGATGACGAGTCGGCTAAGCTTGACGGAATGGAATTCCTTGCACAAGGAACAATTTACGCTGATATTATCGAAAGTGGTACAGCGACTACAGAAGTCATTAAATCACACCATAATGTTGGTGGGCTACCGGAAGATATGGACTTTGAATTGATTGAGCCGTTAACTGCTCTTTTCAAAGATGAGGTTCGTGCCTTAGGTGCTGCGCTAGGTCTTCCTGAAGAAATCGTTAGGCGCCAGCCATTCCCAGGACCTGGACTCGGTGTACGGGTACTTGGTGAAATAACGGAAGAAAAACTAAAAATTGTACGTGAATCTGATTGGATTTTACGTGAAGAGATCAAAAACGCCGGTCTTGAAGGTGCAATTTGGCAATACTTCACTGTTTTGCCTGATATCAAAAGTGTAGGTATGAAGAGCGGTAAGCGTACGTATGACTATGCAATTGGTATCCGCGCTGTTAATTCAATTGATGGAATGTCTGCTGATTGGGCGAAAATCCCATGGGATATTCTACAGAAAATCAGTGCACGGATTACGACAGAAGTACCTGAGATTAACCGGGTCCTCTATGATATAACGAGCAAGCCACCTGCAACGATTGAGTGGGAATAAAATATAGATTATCGTATAATACTGGGAATATGGCCTAGAAGTTTCTACGGAACACCTTAAATGTTCCGACTAAGATTCGGGTGGAAGGGAATAACCCTTCCATTAGAATTTGTTTTTAAGGAGCGTGCAAGCTAATTTTGCACGCTTCTTTTTATTGAAAATATATCATAAAAGGAAGATACGTTTGAAAAAATATTTTGAGTTCGACAAGCTTGGAACGACCTACCGCCGTGAAGTTATCGGTGGGCTAACAACATTTCTAGCAATGGCCTATATTTTGATTGTAAATCCTTTAATGCTGTCCCTGGACGGTATAACTGGTATCCCGGACGAAATGCGTATGGATAAAGGTGCTGTCTTCGTTGCGACAGCAATTGCCGCGGCGGTCGGTTCACTATTCATGGGGATTATTGCGAGATATCCGATTGGACTTGCACCTGGAATGGGCTTAAACGCATTCTTTGCATTCAGTGTTGTATTGGGGATGGGGATTCCTTGGCAAACTGCACTAACTGGGGTACTGTTCTCAGGTCTTATATTTATTGTTTTATCACTATCGGGTTTACGAGAAACGATTATAAACGCGATCCCTGCGCAACTTAAATATGCAGTTGCTGCGGGTATAGGTCTTTTTATTACTTTCCTAGGTTTTCAAAATGCCAATATTATCGTCGCGGATCCAAATACACTAGTCGCGTTGGGTGATTTATCCCAAGGTCCGACCCTATTGGCGATTTTTGGTCTTGTTATTACTGTGATCATGATGGTTCGTAAGTTGAATGGTGCAATCTTTTACGGAATGATAATTACTACTATAGTAGGGATGGTTTTTGGGTTAATCCATTTGCCCAATAAAATCGTTTCCGCTATACCGAGCGTAGCACCGACATTTGGCGCTGCATTCGATGCGATATTCCAGGATCCGACTTCTTTACTTACAACTCAATTCCTAGTTATTGTTATTACTTTTCTATTCGTGGATTTCTTCGATACTGCAGGTACGCTGGTCGCGGTTGCGAATCAAGCAGGTTTAATGAAAGATGATAAACTTCCTCGAGCAGGTAATGCGCTTCTTGCGGATTCAATGGCTACAGTCACCGGTGCGGTTTTAGGGACATCGACGACAACTTCCTACATTGAATCGTCTGCAGGTGTTTCAGCGGGAGCGAGAACTGGGTTTGCTTCTATAGTAACGGGCGTCCTGTTTCTACTAGCCTTGTTCTTTTCGCCGTTGCTGTTCGTTATTACGTCTGAAGTAACTGCGCCAGCTTTAATTATTGTAGGTGTACTGATGGCCTCATCATTGGGTAATATTGAATGGACACGCTTTGAAGTCGCTGTGCCGGCATTCTTTACAATTATCACGATGCCACTTAGTTATAGTATCGCAACAGGTATTGCGATTGGTTTCATTTTTTATCCCATCACGATGATAGTGAGTGGAAGAGGAAAAGAAGTTCATCCAATCATGTATGGTTTATGGTTTGTTTTTGTTTTGTATTTCATATTCATAAAGTAACTGAAGTGAATTAGAGGGCCTCCTGTTTAATAAGGAGGCCCTCTAATGATATAATTCAGCACCTTGGATAATTCCTATCTAACATATATTATGAATAAACTATGGGCCGCCTAAGAGGTTTAATTAGAGTAGTCTAGCCCTACAGTATCAGGCTTTGTAACATGAAGACCTCATCTTAGATCGCCGTCTTTGGATCCCATATCTTCAATTGGTTTTAAATGTTGGAATGATAGATATTAATGAAAACGCAACAAACTTTACAGAAAGAATATAAAACTGTTGACATACGTTTATATGGATGTTATATTTATTAAGCAGTCGGGAGCAAACGACAAATACCGACAGCGAATCACAACAAATGAACCTTGAAAACTGAACAGCAAAACATCAATGAGATACAGCGAGAGTGTGAACGCACTTGAGCAAAACGTTTCGAAGTAAGTCGGTTTCGGTCGAACGAAAAGAAACACACACAAGAATCTTCGGATTCGAGTCAGCAAGAAATGAGCTATTCATTTTCTTCTATTATGGAGAGTTTGATCCTGGCTCAGGACGAACGCTGGCGGCATGCCTAATACATGCAAGT
>NZ_JBXCJE010000015.1:0-71998 GCF_056786535.1 Sporosarcina sp. Y352 | reverse complement strand
CCGTACGTCCTACCCTGGCTACTGATATATTAAATCCTATAAAAATAAGGTCAACCAGTAAAAACTGGTTAACCTTATAATACGAAAGCACCCGTTAGTTAAACAAGAAAGAAGAGTATTATTGATTTCTAAAATCAAATTTGTTCCTTGTCACATCTAACGTATGTCCATTAATTACTACTATGTTATTGTCTGTCCAAGAAGTATTTGCGGTGTCTTCTCGGTAGTTCCAATAGATATTTTTAGTTTTATTATCTTGATCATTAAATACCAACTCACCACGAACAGAATATGCCGTTGTTGCCCTATTGGTGACATATGCTTTTAATAGCATTTTCTGAGTCTCTTTTGTTATGCACTTTTCTTAATTTACGAGACTTTTTAATTTTCATGGTAATTTAAATACAGTTCTTCACAATCTATATAGTCACTTTATTACAGTGGAAAATTACTCTAATAGAACAAGAGTTGATATTTATCAAATGTTTTCAAAAAAATCAAAAAACTTATATTTTATTTCAAATTAAAAAGAAGCTATTTGAAATAAAGATGAATCAAATAGCTTCTATTTTTTTAATACTTCGAGTATTTTTATTTTAAATTTTAAATTTAATTAATTATTTTTTGCTGTAATCTTGTACTTATTAAACGATTGTTGCTCCCCCATCAATAACCAATTCAGATCCTGTCATATAACTAGATTCATCTGTAGCTAAAAATAGAGCGGCATTAGCAATCTCACTTGCTTCGGAAGCACGACGAAGAGGTATAAATTGTGTAACATCTTTAAAACCTTCTGCAGCTTCAAATGCACTAGCTGTCATAGGTGTTTTTACTGCACCTGGGTGAATCGAATTTACGCGAATGTTATATGATCCATAAGAAGCGGCAACATTTTTAGTCATCGAACGAATGCCACCTTTCGAAGCTGTATATGCAAATGGACCTCCAGTTCCTATCATCGCTGCAATAGAAGAAATATTGATGATAGAACCTCCATCATTTTCTTTCATAACAGGTAGAACATATTTCATTCCTAAAAATACACTTTTCAAATTGATATCCATTATTTTATCCCATTCATTTTCATCCGTTGTCTCAGGTGTGCTTAATGGGTTTTTATCTGCAATGCCTGCATTATTTACTAAAACATCTACTTTACCAAATTTCACAACTGCTTTTTCAATTACAGACTGCCATTCCTCAGCTGAAGCTACATTATGTTTAATTGCAATAGCTTCACCACCGTTTTGATTAATTTCATTGACAACTTCTTCTAATTTTTCAATTTGTAAGTCCGTTGCAATAATCTTTGCACCTTCTTTTGCAAATAATTTTGCTTCAACTGCACCCATACCACTTGCTGCACCAGTAATAATCGCAACTTTATTTTGTAATCTCATTACAAATACTCCCCTATCTATTTAGTTAATTGAACAACAGCTTATATAACAACTATTATTCAATGAAATTTTTCCCTTATAAGATTTAATAATTATTATTAGATAATTATCAAGCTTTTCAGCGTTAAATAATCGTTGTTCCACCATCAATTACTAATTCAGAACCTGTTAAATAGCTAGCTTCATCAGAAGCAAGGAATAGAACTCCCTGTGCTACTTCAATTGATTCAGATGGACGACCTAATGGGATCACGGAATTAAGTTGTTTAGAAATTTGCTCATCCGCTAATGCCCCCTGCATCATTGGTGTATTGATAACACCAGGATGAACAGAATTTACACGAATATTAAATTTACCATAACTAGCGGCAACGTTTTTAGTCATCGAACGAATAGCTCCTTTCGATGCAGTGTAAGCAGTTGGACCAGCTGTACCAATCATTGCAGCTACAGATGAAATATTAACAATGGAACCGCTACCACTTTCCTTCATTATAGGCAGTACATATTTCATACCCAAGAATGTACTTTTTAAGTTAATATTCATTACCATGTCCCACTCATCTATTTCAGTTGTCTCTGGAGTTGCATATTGATTTTTTCCACCGATTCCTGCATTATTTACTAATATATCTACCTTACCAAATTGAGCAACTGCTTTTTCAACTACAGTTTTCCACTCATCAGCTGAAGCTACATTATGTTTAATTGCAATAGCTTCACCACCGTTTTGGTTAATTTCATTGACAACTGCTTCTAATTTCTCAACTTGTAAGTCAGTTGCAATAACTTTTGCCCCTTCTTTTGCAAATAGTTTTGCTTCTTCTGCACCCATTCCTCCTGCCGCACCAGTAATAATTGCAACTTTATCTTGTAATCTCATATTTAAAATCCTCCTAAGTAATAAAATAAGTGTTTTCATAAACTTGTGACAAATTTGTTACACTTCTATTGTATAACTGTATTTAAATAAAATAAATTTAATTATAATTAAGTTAACTTAATTATAATTTAAGTATAGGAGGGATTTAATTGAATTTAGAACAATTAGCAAATATTGTAGAGGTTTCTAAAACAAAATCTTTAACACTAGCCGCAATTAACAGAAATATCACTTTACCTACGTTAAGCCAATCTTTGTCACAATTTGAGAAGGAAATAGATATCATATTATTTAAAAGGTCTCGATCTGGTACAATACCTACAAAGGAAGGACAATTGATAATTAATAAAGTACGAGAAATTATCGAAAAAGTTGAAATTTTGACTGAAACGGTTCAAATAATTAAAAATGAACTTAATGGAACCATTAAATTCGGTTCTTTACCTGGTTTTATGCCCTTAATAATTGACTCCTTCACTGGATTAAAGAGTTCTTATCCTCTAATAAGATCTAACCTATTTGAAGGAAGTACAGCTCAAATATATGAAAAATTGTTAAATCAAGATATTGATATTGCTCTTTTAGCATTTGATGAAAAGGATCAATTTGAAAAGAAGGAATACAACTTTGAAAAAATAACTTCTTGTAAAACTGTGATTGCGGTAAATAATACATCTCCACTCGCTAAAAAAAGATCCGTCACACTTTCCGATATTAGTGACTATCCAATAGCAACTCATGATGATAGTAAAATAATGGATATTTTATCTAGTGGAAATAATTTTGGTAGGTTAGATATTTCATTAAGAACAAATAACTTAGATTCTATCCGCAAAAGTCTTTCAAATAATACTGCTATTACCATAGGGTTAAATTATAGTTTCATAACTGATCCTAATTTTATTCATCAAACGGATATTGTTCTCGTTGATTTAATAGTACCCTTTCCACAAAATCACTTTTTGGGTTTTGTTAGGTTAAATAAGGCCCACTATTCTGAAATTTCTCGTATCATGGTGGAATTTGTAAATAATGAATTAAAACAATATATATACAAAATTACATAACTAAAAAGAATCTATTCCTTAATTTAAGATTTATTCACTTCATACTTTTTAGAAAGCTAATTTAAAAAGTATATACCTTCATTCCATACTGAACTGATTCATCTATAATTCTATTGTGAGACCTTTCTTAGGCATAAAAATTATTCCACTTGTAATAGCCAAATTATTATTTTTAATCTGTCTACCTAAAGTTAAGCATTTCATAGCAGTGGGTTTATTCTTTTTTATTGATAACTCAAAATACATTTGAAAATTCAAAGTAAATGAGGGTGCCCAAAATTACTCTTCGGGTCACCCTCTTTGGTTTAATATAGTAAGTATAAAAAACTACGTCTTCTAAATTCCGTACCAGTTTAAATGCTCTTGACTTAGATCAACCCATAAATGCTTTTTTTCTGTGTACATATCCATTACTTGTATACGAAGCTCATGTCCAAAACCAAACAGCATAATTTTAAAATTTGTAAATCTTTCCTTCCGTTTCAGAAGAGTAGGTTTTTATTCAGATAATTTATTGATAAATGGCTTTTCAGACAGTCCCCTTTATTTTAAGGTGGTTTTTCCAACCACTATATTTCATTTAACCTTCCGCACCTAACTCTTCCTTAGTTAAGGCTTCTTCCTTAGTAACAGCTACTTTTGACTTTCTAAATAAAGTGAAGCTCAAAGCGAGAATAATAATTAAAATTATAATATTTGTAATTCCTACCGTTTGAATAGCTCCAATTGTACTCATTGTCTTCGCTTCTATTAATATATCTTCTGCTGAAAGATTCAGTTGCATTAACAAATTATTTACTGGTTCCGTAACTGTTCCTGACATCAGTACACTTACCACTTCAGATAAATTACTAGTTGCTACTCCTTCATTTACTAAAATGTCTTGTAAATTTGATTCTAATTTCGACGATTGTGCCGCACCGTACAATGTCAAACCAAAAGTAGAACCTAACGGTAAACCTAAATCCTTAAACATCCCAAAAGTACCTGCTCCTACACCTTTTTTATCTTCTGGTGTCTCAGTAATAATGATTTTCATTAATGAGGAATTCAATAGTCCTGAAGTAATACCGATAAAGAACGGAATACTTAAAATGATTAATAATGAAGAATCCATCTGAATATTTATGAAAATAAATGTACCTACTAACGTAGACACTAAAGCAATTACCACTAAATATGCCGGCTTATATCGATCTAAAAATGCACCTACAGCAGGCGAAATAATTGCTGCGATAACAAAGTTAACCGTTATAATCAATCCAACCTCTACTGCAGTCCAACCAGTTCTTGCAGCAGCATAAAATGTTAAAGAAGAAATGATACTTAGCATTATAATGTTTTGAAAAGTAATTAAAAGAGCTGAAATAGCTATGCTTGGGATTTTTAGTACATTTAAGTCAACTACTGGTGACTTCACTTTTCTTTCAACACTTATCAAAGTGATTAAAAAGATAGTTGCTAAAACTGCTAATCCAATCGTAATAAAATTACTAATACCAAAGTTACCAATAATCATTGGCATTGAAATAACAATAGAAATTGTTAATAGAAATAAAAAACCACCAGCAAAATCAATATCTAACTTCTTATTACTTTTTTCAAAATTCGGTACTAATATACCGATTAAGATTAAGCCAATCAACGAAACTGTCCCACTAAATAAGAAAATTGCATGCCAACCAATATTTTTAATCAAAAGTCCTGAAATAATTCCACCTGTACCTGTTGCAATAAATACAAAAAGCATAAATAAAGCAATCGCTTTTCCACGTTTTTGTTCATCAAACAACTCCGTTACATAAGCAAAGACATTCGGAAATATACAAGCGTATCCAATTCCTTGTAAAAGTCGAGCGATCAATAATATAGTCACATTAGGACTAAATGCTGCCATAAATTCCGAAAAAGCAAATATTGCTAAACCAAACATGATAATTTTCTTTCTCCCTCTTTGATCACCTAGTCGGCCAAAAAGCGGAGCTAAAGAAATAGCTGTAATGTAATACGCTACCGAAATCATCCCTGCATTTGAAACAGGAATACCCAAATCACTACTAATATACGGTAATGCTGGACCAATAAAAGCTGCAGCTTCTAATGTAACAAAAACACCTAATAGCAATATACAAAACGTCAGCCATGGGGACTTATAAACTTTCTGATTCGTTAATTGATTCATTTACATCCTCCTAGATAATTAATTATTGATATTAGCTAAGCACTATATAAAAGCTATTAAATTGCTACCTAATTCCGTAGATATAAATTCTATTTTTATCAAATTTAAGACTGATTATATAATTCTTTTACAACCATTCCTGCCTCAAATTTCTGTTTCACTTGATAAAGTACAGTAGAATATTATTATAGTCATCAACCGTAATTTTTCCCGTTGATGACGCAAGTAGTAAAGTAGACTTTTCGTTTTTTCCGCAGTTTATAATTGCTTTAAGAAACAAAATAATCATTCATCTATATCATTTTCCTATTTAACACATATTTTTTAAGAATCTCTGTTTCAATGAGAAATTCAAATGAATTTTAGTATATTTGTGCAAAAACGCAACCGATTTGGAGAAAATCCATAAAAGGTTGCGTATCATTTATCGATATTTTCAAACATGAAAGTTAACATTCACTTCTCCAATTTGTGTAAACTTGGCTTTAAACTGATTACCTTGTTCTGCTACTACCGCTGCGGATAAAGCACCTGATAAAATAATCTCTCCAGCTTTAAGTCTGACACCATATTCCGATAATTTATTCGCTAGCCAAGCAACACAAAGAGCGGGGTCTCCTAAAACATCCGTCCCTTTTCCTTCATTGATAACTTGGTTATTTTTTAAAAGTTGCATATGAATGCTCTTTAAATCTACGTCGCTTATGTTTACTTTATTAGTTCCAAGAACGTAGAGTCCACAAGAAGCATTGTCTGCCACTGTATCTTCAAGTTTAATTTTCCAATCCTTAATTCGACTATCAACAACTTCAAGGGCAGGTACAACATAATCTGTTGCCCGTAGAACATCATCTACAGTAACATTTGGACCTACTAAATCTTCCTTCAATACAAACGCAATTTCGCCTTCAATTTTTGGTTGAAATAATTGACTTAGGGAAATTGCCGCACCCTCTTCTACATACATCGACTTTAAAAGATGTCCATAATCCGGTTGATCTACACCTAAGAGGTTTTGCATTGCAAAGGATGTTAAACCAATTTTTTTACCTGTAATACGATCACCTTCCATTGTTGCGACTGCAATTCGTTTGACTTGAATTTCATAAGCATCATCAATAGTTATCATCGGCTCTTGGATTGTAATTGGTGAAATAGATTGATGTTTTAGATGTGCTTCGTCAAGCAGATGAATAACATTAGATATTAATCGCTCCGTTACCATAACGCCACTCCTTTAAAGATTAGATTCTAGCTAAACTTCTCGTTTGGCTAGGCTGTAGCCAGTGAATTTTTACAATGCCCTTTGTTAATTTATTAAACACCTTCATAATTCGTAAAATACCATGTTCATTGATGGAAATAATGGATTTAATTTTATGATGATCATACTCCAACACAACCTCATAAATCCCCTTATTAGGAAGCATCGTCAGCTCCATAGGTTTGAATTGATTTCCATCCCAAAGCATATTAACAGTATAGTGCTTCCCAAGAAAATGAGGAATCTCATGTACATCGGTCGTTAGTAATCGTTGTCGGATTGCTGTTGAACTAATTTTTTCACCAAAATAATCCACACATTGTACCTCAGTTACAGTAATTTCATTTTTTGAGTCATCGGGAATATGATGAAGTTTTCCTACACCCTTAGATCCATATGAGAAATCAAATCCAGCAACTGCATGGGTTACCCCTAGTTTTAATAAATAGGTCTCGACAAATTGTTTTGGTGACAATGCTGCAAAGTCAAGTGTGAAATCGACAAGATAAAATATGTCCACACCTAAACCATTAAGTATCATTTCTTTTTCAGAAAGTGTCGTCAAATGAGGAATATATCGCTTCCCACCAGATAAGATATTGATGGGATGCGGTCTAAAACTCATGAGTGCTAATGGTAATCTACGATTATTTGCTTCTTTACGGGCAATTTGTATGACACGCTGATGCCCCAGATGGACACCATCAAAATAGCCGAGTGCCATAACACAAGGAGTTGCCTGACTATAAATGTCCAGTAAATTTTCAGCATTAATTAAAATCGTTTTCATTAGCATAACTCCTTCTATCATACTTGTTAGAGATTCCTATTTTTCTTATATTTTTACTAATTCCTCGAAGCTGCGATATTTTCCATTAAAGAATAATAATGGATCACCATCTTCAATCGTAATGTTAGTTACTTTACCAATAAACAATGTGTGGTCACCTTCCACATGTTCAGCAGAAACTTCACAAACCACTTGCGCAATAGCTCCAGGGATAACAGGTACATCTGTTAAACGATTAAATGTTACCTCCTGATCTTTAATTTGACCCGCAAATATTTTAGAAACTTCTTCTTGATTAGAACTTAAAATATTGACTGAAAACTTCTTGGCTTCAGTGATTCTAGGAAGCATACGTGCGTTTTCCTTTATGGAAATCACTACTAACTTTGGATCAAGTGAAACGGACATAAAAGCATTCGCTGTCATCCCATGTGTTTCACCATCTGTTTCTGTCAAAATGACTGTTACACCAGTTGCAAATTTACCCATTGCACTTCTAAATAGACGATCATCCATTATTGAACCTCCCCTGATGATTTAACTTTTATATATTTTCTGAATAGTATTTTTTTGTCTTTTAAACAAATAGGATGTTCAACTTGCTTAAAATTAATTTTTAGACCGTTACAGTTCCATATTTCAACTCTGCTGCAACCTCTAAAATCATATCCTCTTGACCACCAACTGCCTTACGCTTACCAATTTCAATGAGAATATCTCGTGCATCCACGCCAAATTTTTCAGCAGCTCTTTGCGCATGTAATAAGAAACTAGAATAAACTCCGGCATAACCCAATACTAAGCTACCACGTGTAATTTCTTGAGGTGTTGGCAGAATTGGCGCTACGATTTCTTCAGCTACATCCATTATTTTATATAAATCAATTCCGGTAACTATATTCATTTTATCCAATATACTTACTAGGACTTCGGTTTGTGTATTACCAGCACCAGCACCTAAGCAACGGATACTACCATCTATACGTTCAGCTCCATGCTCAATAGCAGTTAATGAATTCGCAACAGCTAATGATAAATTATTATGTGCATGGAAACCTAAAGGAACATTTATCTCTTGTTTCAATGCTTTTATTCGATCAGCTACCTGATTCGGAAGTAGGGAACCTGCAGAATCTACAATATAAATAACATCTGCTCCCCCGTTTTCCATAATTTTTGCTTGCTCTACAATTTTACTTGGCTCAGCCATATGAGACATCATTAGAAACCCAACTGTTTCTAATCCTAGCTCCTTCGCTAAGCTTAGATGCTGTAATGAAACGTCGGCTTCCGTGACATGTGTTGCGACACGAACCATAGAAATACCCAAATTCGCTGCAAGTCTAATATCAGACTTCGTTGCAATTCCTGGTAAGGAAAGAACGGCAATTTTTGAGTTTTTGGCAGTTTCTACAGCTGCTTCGATGAGTTTAAACTCGTCGGTATGTGAATTTCCGTACTGAACCGTCGATCCACCGAGACCATCTCCATGAGCAACCTCAATATATGGTACGTTTGCTATATCTAATCCAGCAACAACCCTTCTAACTTGTTCAACTGTAAATTGATGACGGACTGCATGACTGCCATCTCGTAAAGCTACTTCTGTTATGATAATATCGCGTTTCATCGTATTTCCCTCCTTTACACAGTTGTCTTTGCCTTTGCCCATTCCTCAGCAATTTTAATAGCTGCAGCTGTTATAATATCCAAATTCCCAGCATAAGCAGGTAAATAATCAGCAGCACCAGCAACCTCAAGGAATACAGTGATACGATTTTCTTCAATATATGGACGGGTTTTTATGCGATAGCCTGGGACATATTGTTGTACCGATTTTTCCATTTTTTCAAGCGCATCAATCAGTGCTTCCTCATCGGTTACTGGCTGATCTACTAATAAATGAATCGTGTCATTCATCATAATTGGTGGTTCAGCAGGATTTAAAATTAAAACTGTTTTTCCCTTTTTTGCTTTGCCGACAACCTCGATGGCACGTGAAGTAGTCGCGATAAATTCATCAATGTTCGCACGTGTTGCTGGACCAGCACTTTTACTTGCTATTGTCGCAACGATTTCCGCATATTCTACCTCATACAGTTGTGAAACTGCATAAATAATCGGAATCGTTGCTTGACCACCGCATGTTACCATGTTTACATTATCTGTTTGTAAATGTTCATAAAGGTTTACTGTTGGGACTGTAAGTGGCCCAATCGCTGCTGGTGTTAAGTCTATTACTCTCTTACCATGGTTTTTTAGTAGCTCTGCATGCTTCACATGTGCATAAGCGCTTGTTGCATCAAACACTACATCTGCAATTTCCGGTGTTTGAAGGAAGCCTTCAATTCCCGTATCAATTGCTTGAAAACCAGCTTCACGTGCTTTTCGTAGACCATCAGAGTTGGGATCAATCCCTATAACAGCCGTTAACTCAAGAAAAGAGGACCGCTGAATTTTTTTCATTAAATCGGTACCAATGTTGCCTGATCCTAAAATGGCTACTTTTAATTTTGTCATGTCTCAAGCCCCTTGTTTAAATCACATTTTATATAGAAGAAATGCTTATTTTTATTAACGCGATATTTAGAGAAATTAGCCCATACCAATTCCTTCATAGCCATATAAATTACGACCGTACGTGTATAATGCATCTTCATATAGCGATGTTATATGTGTGGCAACGGCAATAATGTCCCGTACAAATACTTCAATTGTGTCATTCTTTGTTAAAGATGCTCCGCCTAGTGAAACCATTACTGTCGTAGCGATATCCTGGCAAATTTTAATGATTTCAGCCCGAAGTGAAGAAAACTCCCCTTTTTCGTAAGGACCATCTGTTTCATATGTTTCTAATAAATTGTAGTATTGTTCCATTAGACCAGACGCTTTTTTATATTCCAGCATAAGGGAGGCTAAAATTCGTTGGCTGCGAGGGGAATCTTTTTCATTTTCTCCATGCAGACGAACACGTGCTTCTGTTCGTTTTTTATATTCATCAATTAATCGTTTAGCTCCGCCTAATGCCATATTCGGAAATCCAAGATAGAATGCAGAGAAGAATGGCACATGATAATATGGATAATCTGAATCATAATTAGAACCGACTGGTGGACGACGTGTATCATTCGCAACTTCAAGTCTTAAAATACGACTTCTTGGAATAAACACATCCGTGGCAACTACTTGGTTACTGCCTGAACCACGTAAGCCAAAAGTATCCCAGTTTACATTTACTTGCACATCGTCTTTACGCATGAAGGCCATGATTAATTCTGGACTATCCGATTCGGGTAATTGAGCAATTGCCCCTAAACCAACCCATCCAGCAAAGTTTACACCGCTTGTATAGTTATAAGTACCAGTTAACCGAATACCGTCATCTACCACAGTTACTTGTCCAACAGGTGCGAAAACATCGACTATTAGTTCACCTGAGTTTATAATTTCGTCTCTACCTTCTTGTGGAAGATGTGCTGGAAGGGAGTTGTGTAAAGGGTAAAAATAACCAACCCATGCCGCTGAGATATTATGATATGCAATTGTACGTACTATTTCTCCGAGGCCACGCAACGATATTTGCGGACCACCGTATTTTTTTGGAAGATTTGCACGTGTAATGCCTGCTTTAATCAACTTATTTATATAGTTTTTAGAAACAGATGCATTTAGTTCGGAAGTTGCTAATTCTGATTCTGCTAGTTGACCTGCTTCACGTGCTTTTTCAATTAGCTCTAGCTCAACATCTGAAAATCTTTTGAATTTTTGCTTTGTTTCAACTGACATTTGTAACCCTCCCATTTTATGTTTATTATTTTTCAGATTTAGTTAGCCAAGATGTTTATCATGGAGTTTCTAAAATGCTTTTGAGGCCACTAAAAAGTGATTGAAAAATAGCTATTTTTCCAGTGACCTCAAGTTTCTTCCTAGGAGTCTTATATTCTCCAATAGATGAAATTTATGAAATTAATAAAAAATTTACTGTATTCTAATAAACTAGAAGAACTCTCTTACGGCTTTAATGAAATCTTCTTGTTTTTCCACCTGTAACCAATGTCCGCATTGTGTAAATAAACGAAGCTCCGCATTAGGTAAATGCTCAATTAGCTTCAAGCTACTTTCTTTTGGAACAAATCGGTCATTAAATCCATGAAGTAGTAAAAATGGCTGTTCCATTTGACGTAATGCATTGGGTGGAATAAGACCCTCCCCAGGCATAGGGAACATATTTTGCAAGTAGGAATTGCGAATATCTTCACGTTTGATTGTTTCATATCGAATTTCTAAAATATCTTCTAATGAATCTTGAATTGTTGCAGGGTCATAAACAAACCAATTTGTTAAGTTACGCAGGTTTTCATACGTTGGGTTTTTATAAAAGCCAACCATACGTATTATCTCAGGGGTAGGGGGTGTTTCTCCACCAGCACTGCCCATTAGTAACACTTTTTTCACTCGTTCAGGTGCATACATAACAACGTTCAACGACACATAACCACCCATTGAATTACCTACGAGACTGAATCGATCTATGTTTTTCTTGTCAAGTAGTTCAAGCAGTTGCTCAACTCGTAGCTGTGTCCATTCCCAAAATGATTTTGGGTATACTTCAGGGTGTTTTGTATTTCCAAATCCATACATATCAGGTGCAATAACATGATAGTTCTTTGCAAGCTCTGGTAAAATATGTTGCCAATTACTAACTGAATTCGCTCCGGGGCCAGAACCATGTAGTAATACGATTACTTCCTCATTTTCCTGTCCCGCCTCACAATAGAACGTCTGAAAACGACCAGTATCTAAAATCTCTGTTTGATAGCTCATTATGCTCCCCCTATCCTTCTGTTGTATCTTCACCTATTATATGAGCATCTTGTCCCCAATAAGTTATTCCAACACGTAAATCTTCAGGTGTCCATTTTATTGGTTCCCAGTCTGGTTCGAAAATTAAGTAACTATTAGAGAATAATTCCACCCGGTGACCACTTCCTGGATCCTTCACATATAAATAAACTGCCTGTGAAATTCCATGCTTACCTGGTCCTACAAATTGAATGCCTTCTTCACTCAAAATATCTGCCGCACGTAAAATATCTTGTGCATTGTCAAACCAGTATGCCAAGTGATTAAGACGGTTTGGTGTTGCTGCGTTTGGCTCTAACCCTACAGCAACATCATGTACTAACGGCGTAACACTTAACCATCCTGCAGGAATGTTTCCATCACCTAAGTCGATATATTCACGCATTTTAAATCCTAACTTCTCTATTAAGAAATTGTGAATAATAGACGGATCAAGTGAAGTTGATAAATTCACATGGTCAATACGACGTGGTGAAGCGCCTTTTCTCCAAGCTTTGTACGTTTGGTTTTTTAATACCGATTTACGATCTTGATCAGGTTGTGTTTTTTCCATTTCATAATAAATTTCGAACGTATGCTCACTTGGTAATTTAAAGCGAATCGCTCTTCCTTGACCTGCTTCTTCACCCGCTTCAATCCACTTAACATCTGCTCTAGCCTCAGTTAGCAACTCAGCATATTTCTCTACATCTTCAGGACGTTTTGTACGCCAACCAATGTGATCTACTTTTGATTTTTCCCCTTGTTTAAGCGATAATGTATGGTGCTCAAAATCACCCCATGCACGTAAATAATGTGTACCATTCACTACCTCTGTTTCTTCTAAACCTAAAACCTCAGAGAAGAACCATAGTGATTTTTTTAAATCTGGTGTAATTAAAGCGATGTGACCTAATTTGGACAATTCTGGTAGCATTCCACATTTCCCCTTTGTGTGAGTATTTATCAGTTACACATTTAATGTAATACTTTTATAATGTTCTGAAAACAAACCATTCATTTTAATTTGAAAACGCTTTCAGTACTATTCGTTTGGTTTTATATGATGTATGATACTTAATATAAGTGAGAAATATTGGTTTTTTAAAGGTTTTTCAACAATTAAAGGGGGGCATCAGTTGGACCAACGTGTTATTCCTATAAATAAGACTACTTTTCATATTGAAAGCGGAGAAGATGATAATAACAATATTGGAAATGCAACAGCTCTAAGTTTTCTAAGAGCAGATATTATTGAAATAAATGGAATAGAGAAAGCAACAGAATTAATGTTCAATTATGGTTATCAATTAGGGGTTGCAGATGGTCAACAAATGAGACAGAAATATTCCGATATTCAAGACCTTCTTAAGCATGGACCTACTCTTCATTGTAAAAAAGGACATATAAAAGGTGCGATTTACGAAGGCTATATCGAGTTCTTTGGTGATAAATCAGTTAAGACTTTTTATATTACAGGAACGTGGTTAGATTCTTATGAGGCAAAAGTTCATCTAGATTATTTTGGACAAAGTGATGTACCGGTTTGTCACACACTAAGGGGATTTGCAACAGGTTATTTGAGTACTACTTTCCAATTTGAAGTGAATGTTGTCGAAAAAATGTGTGTGGCGCGAGGTGATGAAAATTGTACTTGGCAGATCTATACTGTAAATGATTTGCCTGATCATTCAAACGAACTCCCTGAAAATCAATTATCATTCGATTTAATTGAACTGAGTAATATTCAAAGTAAATTTATTCAGGCCATTATAGATGGGGCAACGATAGAAGATATATTAAAGGAAGCAGAGAAAACTTTTAGTAGAACCTTTCTAATAGAGGATATATTCTATAACCTTGCTCATTACTCTAATTTGTCAGATAGCAATAGACAAATTATTGTGCAGGATATGATGATATACGATGAAAATGAAAGAAAGCAATTAGGTATGTATTTTTTTGAAAAGCGTCAGCAACTTTCTTTTACGAAAAAGGTTATTCAATTAGAAAATCATATGCGTTTAACAAATTCGATTGTTATTAAAAACAAAGTTGTTGCATATGTGTCGATTATATCTATGCAGCCAAAAACATTTACATCAGATGATTATTTAATATTATCAAAAATGGCAAACATCATTTCTATTCTACTTAAGACAAACTTTATTTTAGAAAAATCACAAGCAGAGAATGAATCAAAATTTATTAATGAAATTTTGCATCGACGTTTAACAGATATGAAGCAGATTCAATTTAGGTCTCGCAACTTTATTATTGATATTAACCAACCGTATACCGTTGCTATTTTGAGATGGAGTAATAATATATCCAAGATTCAAAAAGAGATTGAAAATTTTATTCGTAGACACTTGAAAAAACAACGTATACTTATAACTTTTAAGGAACAGGAATTAGTTATATTTTTATTTCATCCTTTAAAAAATCATTCTACTATTCTGAAGGGTTTTAGTAGCTTAAGAGAAGCTTTAATAGGACAATTTCCTAATCATTCTCTTCAAATTGGTTACAGCGATATCGAACATAGCATTTTGGAGGCAAGTTCTGGCTACTATGAGGCTGCAATTGCCCTAGTTTCTAGTCCTAACGCATCCATTACTGCATTCAAAGATATTAGTATTTTGTCAATTTTTATTAATGATTTAAATTCTGGACATATTAAGCAGCTTGCGAAAAATCGTTTTTCAGGAATCTTTTCGTTAAAGGAACAAAAACGTACCGAGCTTTTAGAAACTCTATATATATATTTAAATAACAATTTGAAAATTGAAACCACAATGCGCTTATTAAACATTTCAAAAAGTGGACTTCTATATCGACTAGAAAACTTGAAAGAGTATATGAAAACAGATTTTAAAGACGTTAACGAGAATTTCCAAATCCTCCTTTTATTGAAAGCAATCGAAATTTATTCTAAGACAAACAATATTCAAGATAGTGATTTTTTTGTGGATTTTAGAGATAGTTAAAAGGTAATGGCGAATTTTGTGTAGGCTATGGGATGGATCGTAAAAGTCTAACAAACAGAAGAACAATAGTGTTATACGTACTTTGCTTAATTTTATTATCTCTAGGTGTGGGCTTTTCGATTCAAGCAAATCTCGGTGTTTCACCTGTAGCATCGTTAGCGTATGGTTTTTCACTAACGTCAGGTTTGTCAATCGGTATAACTATAGTCATTGCTAATATTATATATATTCTTCTTCAAGTTATATTGCATAAACGAATTGAGTTTAAAGGATTTTGCTTTCAGCTATCTATTTCTTTATTGTTCGGTTTTTTTAATGACGTAACGCTTTTTATTTTACAATTATCCCCAACGCCTGTGACGTTTTTTGTTCGATGATCTATTTAATAATCAGTTTATTCGTAGTAGCGGTAGGATTACTTGGTTATTTAACAGTAAAACTACCTTTGATGCCCTATGATGCGTTAATATATGCCGTCATTGAACGTTTTCATCAACCATTTGGTAGAGCGAAAATTATATGTGATTTTATCAATGTAAGCATAGATATGTATACTGATAACTTGAAGGAATCTGCGTTTCCGTATTCGGATATGTGATAATTGCTTCAAAATTAGTAGCTCCACCTGCGCTACGGATCACGTCTTCCATATAAGCTTGATCACCATGTCGGTTGAGCGTACTATCTTGTGGGGTAATATTATAAGCATTCGATACCCCTCCGAGAGAATCAGCAATTATATGTCCTTCATCTAAAACTTCACTTTCGACGCCAGGAACCTTTGCCTCATCAGGATAGTATCTGCCAGACGATAATACAGGTTCGTTACTGTCGTCTTGTAGAATGATTTCGTCAGCAATGACACGTACTAGTTGCCCGTATTCTAATGTTATATTTAGGTTATATTGGTAAAATAGTTGATAATAAAAGGACCATACATTTTAGATATGTCTAATATGGTGGTCCTAATTTATTTCTTCTTATAGTGATAGGTAAGCTTTTGACGTTATCGCCGGCTTTTCCCCCACTTCACACCGTACGTGCGAGTTTCCCAGCATACGGCGCTCCAACTAATCCAATTCATTCAGTATTTTTATGTATATGCAAGATGAAATGTAGAATCAGATTGCTTCGTTCAGACATTGCTCACGCAATTCATTGACCTTTTTTAGTTGCTTTTCATTTAACTTGAGTACGTTTAAAAGCACCTGTATTTTCTCTCGATTTCTTATATGAATCAGACGATGAACAGGTTGGGATAATATCATTAAATTCCCGTATGAATCATCTTTTGTGAGATGGAATGGTGTCTTATGATGACAATGCCAATCGCGCATTCCTAATTCAATTCCTGTAATGGCACATTTCCCGTATTGCGCAATAAACCGGCTAATCCGATTATCGTTGTATTCGATGGAACGACTTGGTATATATTGTTTCATCACATAAGCGAGTGTTTGTTTATTAATCGCCCGCAAGTTTTGGTGAATTTTATTTCTACCTACGGTAGTGTAATTACAGATTGATTGAGAGAAGTTACGATTCACCTTACAACGTTGGGCATGGATTGGAACAAGGACCATTCCTTTTATTTTATAGAGTTTACATCCATATCCCTTATACCGTTTCTGTAAGGTGTTTGTGAAGTTCTGAAACGTTGCTTCTTTTCTCATTTCATTTAAACGATTGTATAATGCTTTATTAAGACGTTTGTTCAGCTTATTTAAATCTACTGTGATGTGCGACGCTGCCGAATAATAATTCTGTATACCCATTATTACCATATTAAATCGCCAAACATTTTCAGGTGATTGGTGTTTCTGAATCACCTTTATTGCTTGTTTAAGCTTTATCTGTGCATTTTCGAGTGATTTCTTTGTCATGTGTGATCGAGCAACATAAAGAGTTCTTTTATTCGTCTGCTTCCGATGCGCTTTAAGACGAAACCCTAAAAACTCTGATGAGTTTTTCTTTAAGTTGACCACTTTCGATTTTTCTTCACTAATTTCAAGGTGGAGCCTTGTTTGAAGAAAGTCTTTCACTGCATAATGCATTTTTATCGCTTGTGAGCGCGTGCGACAAAGAATTTTAAAATCATCAGCGTACCTTACAATATAGCAGTGTTTCAAGTTCGATTTTTTCAATGCATTGTATCTGCCAGCATACGATTTATATGGCTTTCGTGTTTCTAGGCTTTCCCATTGATTACTAACCCACCAATCTAATTCATTTAATACAATGTTAGATAATAGGGGCGATAATATTCCACCTTGGGGTGTACCTTTGGTTGGGAATCCTTCCCCTATAATTTCAGCTTTTAAAAGGCGTGAAATAATAGAAAGCAGTGCTTTATCACGAATGCCAAGCGACCACATTTGTTTTAGTAGTTTGGCATGATTTACATTGTCAAAGAACCCTTTAATATCGACGTCTGCACAGTGATATAAGCATGCACGATTAATGAGAGTTTCGAACCTAGCTTTGGCATGATGTGTACTGCGATTCGGTCTAAAACCATAGCTGTGTTTATAAAACTTCGCTTCACAGATTGGCTCAAGCACTTGAAGAATACACTGTTGAAACAATCTATCCCAAATAGTCGGAATACCTAATGGACGTGTTTTTCCATTTGCCTTTGGTATAAAAACTCGCCGTACGGCTTTGGGAATATAACGTTCAAACATTCGTTGTATCGTCGATACAACTTCTGACACAGACAATTGACTTATATCTTCAATCGTTAATTCATCATATCCAGCCGTCCTACTGCCGGTATTTCGTTTAATATTACGATAAGCTAATCGAATGTTTTCATCGGATTGCATTAAATCGAGTAATCCATAAAAATTTTGACCATTAGCACTTTGAGCATATAAAGTATCAAATTGGAACTGCATATCATAATACTCGTTGTGCCTCAGTTTCTTTCGTTTTAACAAGTCGGTGGCTCCTTTCGGAGCTGAACCTCTATTAGTCTTACAAGAACCTTATTAATCGTTGAAGAACTGTCTTGCATGGTGAATGAATCTTTAATTAGTCTAGTGGCTATCCCTCCACGTTCATTACACGCTTCAACGGTACTGTGCCACCACTTTCGCTGATATGAAGAGAAGTTATATAATCGCTAGTCTCACGACTATTTTCCTTTTCACCGCTTCGCCAAGAGTAAGCTCTCCACGTCATCAGCTTACAATGTTGAGTTATATCTATTATGGAACAAACTTAGGTGCTTCCTATGAGCCTGTTAGCATTACATGTGCCTGTAACACAAGATGGATTTTTATATACTTGATTCTTACTCATCCACAGCTAACCCTACATTTAGTAGTAAATACATTTCTATATAATGTGCGTGTAGACCCGTACATTCAGAAGTTCGTCAGCCGAACTGTTACGGTAAATTCTCACGCCTATTAGCCGAGCTTATAACACGCTATTCCTTACTAATTAACGTGCTATTCGACGCAGGGGGAGCCTTTCAGAGCGTTACCTTCTCATTCGACTCCTCGATATAACCCTTCAGTTTTAAAAGTCTAAAACTGCCTGACCTTTACCGAAATTGTGTGACCACATTTCATTTGAGCCAGGAACATTTCGCACCAAGTAATGCACCCGTTAGCTTAAGTACATTTATTCACAATCTCTTCTTATATGAGTTACTTATTTGATATTGTTTAATATTATGTATCAAGAAGGGTCAAAGAAGAATTGCTAAAGTAACAACAAGCGAGGCTATGTTAAGAGTAAGTAATACCCATTTTTTCTTCCCTATACCTAGTATAGCTTCAATGATCCCAAATATCGGAAGTATTAATATCCACCAAAAAATAACATCACCTAGATAAGTAAATTGATTGTACATTAGGATAAGCAAAATAAGAAAAAGTACTAAACAAATAAATGAATTTCTCAAATGATTATTTTTTTTAACTTTCAATTTTACATCCTCTCCTTTCAAAGTACCCATTACTTACATATACGATTTATTTAGAAATAAGTTTCACTTTAACCTTATTTTCAACCTAAACTCCGTTAGTTGAATAAGAAAAGGGTGCTTAACCCCTAATTGAAGTAAAGCACCCGTTAGTTTAAGTGAAATCCTTCACAAATACTTCTGTTGCAAAAGAAATTCTTACATTTTTATTTATTAATAGATTTTATATAAACAACACACGCTACTATGCTAACGACAACAATGATTCCGTATAATGTGCCTATAATAGAACCAATAAACTCCAAACCAAACGGAAGCAAAAGTGTTAAGACACCGATTCCGATTAGCAATAGTCCAACTCCATAAGCTAACTTGTCTTTATCTCCACTATACGTTTTTTCGTTATATCCAGAGATAAATGAGAGTTCTTTTTTCTTCCAAATTAAGTAGCCAAACAAGAGACAAATAATACTGACAAATAGACAAGTAATAAAACCACCTAAAAACATACTCCAAGCACCTCCTACTCAAGGATATACGGTCTTAAAAAATTAAAGTTTCGTGTATTTTGGTTCTTGTGTTAACCTGCTACTTTAGTTTAATAAGAAAAAAGGCTTTACCTCTTCTTGAAGTAAAGCACCCGTTAGCCATACATGTAGCGCAAAATCAGCGCTACACCACAGAGGATGAAAATGTATACAGAACGGGTATTGGATACTACGGCTGGGAGAGGAAGGTCGATCAACTATGGTGCCATAGAGCCCATCCGTTAGTCTGACTCCAACGACCACGGTGCACCACAGAATGTCGCTCCCTTACGGGAAGCACTCATGGGAGATTAATCCTACTCTGGTTGTTGCACCAGCCTCCAATACTATTCGCCGTAGAAAGGATGATTACAATGGAAGTAATCATTGAGCATGCATGCGGTATGGACATTCATAAAGATTCGATTACTGCGTGTATTATGACTCCAAAAGGAAAGGAGATTCGAACGTTTTCTACTAAGACTGTATTCCTATTACAGTTAATCGACTGGATTAAGGAGCATGAGTGTACGCACGTAGCAATGGAAAGTACAGGTGTCTTTTGGAAGCCTATTGTTAACATACTAGAAGCTGAGAATATTGAGTTTTTAGTCGTGAATGCCCAACATATGAAAGCAGTGCCGGGTCGAAAAACCGACGTGAAGGATGCCGAATGGATTGCCAAGTTACTTCGTCACGGACTACTCAAAGCGAGTTTTATTCCTGATCGAAATCAACGGGAACTTCGGGAGTTGGTTCGCTATCGTCGCAGCATTATTGAAGAGCGCGCGAGACAACATAATCGGATTCAAAAAGTGTTAGAAGGAGCGAATATCAAGTTGGGCTCCGTTGTCTCCGATATTATGGGTGTTTCAGCTCGTGACATGCTTAATGCCATCGCAGATGGCGAGGATGATCCTGTAAAACTTGCGAGCTTCGCTCGACGTACAATGAAAAAGAAAAAAGATGATCTTGAACTCGCTCTTCGTGGATACATCAATTCACACCAACGGCTCATGATAAAAACCATTCTCACTCATATTGACTTTCTAAGTGATCAAGTTGAGCTACTAAACCAGGAGATAGCTTCTAGACTATCCTCTCACCAAGAAGATCTTGAACGGTTGGATTCTATTCCTGGCGTTGCCACTCGTATGGCTAACAAATCCTAGCTGAAGTCGGAACCGATGTCGGGAATCAATTTCCAAGCTCTTCCCATCTATGTTCCTGGGCAGGATTGGTCCCTGGCCATAACGAAAGTGCTGGCAAAAGGAAATCCACGAATATGAAAAAAGGGAACAAATATCTAAAGTCAGCCTTAGTAGAAGCCGCTCACTCTATAAGAGGGTCGAAGACCTATCTTGGAGCAATGTATAGGCGCACAGCAGCACGAAAAGGCAAAAAACGTGCAGGTATTTCTGTCGCCCATGCCATTTTGAGGATTGCCTATTATCTCTTAACACGCAAAGAAATGTATGTAGACTTAGGCGAAGATTATTTTGACAAACAAAAGCAACAATCTATTGTACGGTATTCTGTTCGAAGGCTCGAAAACTTAGGATACAACGTTACAATAACTGAACCAGAAGCCTCCTAATCCAACAAATAACTCGATCCAAACCCAGGCGCTGCATTTTTTTAAAAAAACATGAGTTGCGTCTTCTTTAGTGTTGCCATTTTTGCGAAGTTTGGAGTTTAATTTTCATGGGAGTTGAAAATGATTTAATTATTTATTCATAATAATATTTGTATCTATATATCTTATATTATCCATATAAACTACGAGCAACCACTACCATAAAAAGGGCCACCATCAAAATGGTAGCTCTCCTTTCAACAAGTGTGACCCGTTAACCCTAACAAACAGCAACTCCTTCAAAAAAGGGAGTGAAGTATATTAAAATGTCATAGGCTAATAAGTTATATCATGCCAACAATGATTATGTGACACCTTCCCTGAGTTGTCCATACATTTATATAACAAGAGTAAATTACTGGAATTTAGTGGTTGACAGGACGGATTCAAAGCTTTGTGCTGGACGACCAGACAATTTCTCAATATCTCCGGTAACGATATCGAAGTCGCCATTTGAAAGGTTCTTTTGGGTACCTACAATGGCGAAGATGACCTCTTCTGGAAGTTCTGCCTGCTGAAGCTGTTCTTGAAGTGTATCTACAGGCACTGTTACGAAATTCAATGGTTTACCACTTGCTTTAGCGATTGCCTCTGCTCTTTCGGCACCAGTTAGGGTTTCCGGTCCAGTTCCCGCATAAATTGCGCCATCATGCCCTTCACCGACAAGTAGACCAGCTGCAGCTGCAGCTAGATCGTCACGAGAAACATAACTTACTTTGTTTTCAGTGAGACCAGTAAGTACACCATATGCTAGGGACATCTTTGCTTCGTCTATAATAGCCTCTGCATAATAGCTCATGCGTAGTATACTCCATTGGTTGGCTTTCTTCATCAAATGTTGTTCACCCGCAAAGTGTTCAGATGCCATGTTCGTTTTCTCGACATTTCGCGCCCCAACAGACGACATAAGGACAATGTGAGACACACCAGCAGCTACGGCAGCGTCAATAGCTGTAGTATTCTGCTCCACACGACGACCGGCATCCATGGAGGGTATCAACAACAACCTGTCCAAGCCACTGTATGCCTCTGAAAGTGATGATGGTTGAGTATAATCCCCAAATCTAGCTTCTACACCTTCAAGTTTTATTTTCTCTGGAGAACGCGAAATGGCTACAATACTATGCTCATTCGACCCTTCCAATAAATATTTAACTACCGCTCCACCCAATTTCCCGCTTGCACCACTTACACCGATTTTCATAATTAAATTACCTCCAATTTGTTATTATGTTTCATTTTTCTAAAGTTCTATAGCCTTACTTTAACACCTTTCGCTTAGACAACACTTGTTGTATAATCAATATATCAAGATGAAAAATCGTTTGCAATAGACAATTTAACGCATCTATCGCTTAAACGACAGATTGCGAAAAATGTCTATTAAGTAGGAGGGAAATTGATGGCAAGACAAATAGATCCCCGGATTCTTCGCACTAGGAATCTTATTATGGAAGCATTTATTGTGTTATCAATGCAAAAGGATTTTAAAGATATAACCATTAAGGATATAACAACTTCTGCAACGGTTAACCGTGCGACTTTCTATAATCATTTTTATGATAAGTACGACTTGCTTGAAAAAGTGTTAAGTGAAAGTGTCATGAGGGAGGTTATTCAAGAGGTAAGTACCCATGAGGTAATTAACGAAGATAGCATAAAATCAATACTTTTATCAATTATAAGGTTCCAAACATCAATTAGTAACCAATGTTCTCGCAGTTATGAGGCATTTAAACCACAAATAGAAACACATTTTAAAAATGAGCTTCATGTTTTCTTTTCAAAATGGGCACATAAACAATGGCCTAACCAAAATAATTCGGATATTGAGGTATTTTCGGTGACGTTAAGCTGGGCGCTTTACGGTGCAGCAATGCATTGGATGCAAAATCAACAAACAGAACCAGAAAAGTATTTGCAACAATTGATGCCCTTAATTGATACTATGAATAAAGAAGATGCCCATCAAATATAAATTCAACAACTGAATTTATACTTAGTATTTCTCTATTCCAAATTCAATGGAGCCTGTTTTTATATTCAAATAGGCTCTAGATTGTTTCTTAACTACACCTTCTTCAACTAACCTGCTTCGTTAGTTCAAGAAGAAAAAAGAGCTACCTAAGCAACCCTTGGTCTTTAATTAATGCACCCGTTAGTTTAAGTACGATACTTCACAATCCTTTTTACAGCTCGATAAACTTAATCCCTTAAATGTGTTGTCCATGTAAAAAGACGCTTTCTTATTAAAGAAAAGCGCCCGATTTTTTGTTGATGATGGATTACCTTTTTATTTACTCTTTAAATGTTTTTTACTCCACTCTCCCATATTATCAAGTATAGGAATAAAACTCTGCCCCAAAGGTGTTAACGAGTATTCTACTTTAGGAGGAACTTCTTTATATACTTCTCTGTGAACTAATTGATCATCTTCCAATTCTCTTAACTGACGCGTCAGTATTCCCTTTGAAATATTAGGTAATAATCTTTGAAGTTCATTAAATCTTCTTGTCTGTGTGCTTAAATGCCATAGGACAACTATTTTCCACTTTCCTGCAATTATGTTTTGAGCTTGTATAACTGGACAAAGCTCTATTTGTTCCTCTAGCGGTGCACTGACGAACTGACTTCGTGCCATAATAAATACCTCTCTTCTTAATGGTACTGTTTTTGTGACTATGTTATAAAAACATAACTACTTACAAATAAATGTCTAACACTATATTATTAGATTAGGCTTAATAGTCAAACAAAGAGATTGGAGAGATGAATAATGAAATTATTAATAACAGGAGCAACAGGAAAATTAGGTGCCAAAGTTGTAGAGTCGTTATTAAAGACTGTACCAGCCAGTCAACTTGCTGTCAGTGTTCGTAACCCAGAGAAGGCGAATGGATTGGAGACTCGTGGAGTAGAAGTGCGACATGGAGATTTTGATAATCCAGATACATTGGATTCTGCTTTTACAGGAATTGATCGCTTACTAATTATTTCTGCAGATGGAGACAATGCAACAAGAATCAGTCGGCATGCCAATGCGGTAGCTGCTGCAGAGCGTGCTGGAGTTAAGTTTATTGCGTATACCAGTTTAGCAAATGCACAGGAAAGTACAAACTTATTCGCACCAACACATCAGCCAACTGAAGAAGCGATTAAGAAAACAGGCATTCCTTATTCCATTTTGCGTAACAATTGGTACTTCGAGAATGAGATGCCAAGTATTCAAGGTGTCTTAGCTGGAGCTCCTTGGGTGACATCAGCAGGAAATGGAAAAGTAGGATGGGCATTACAACAAGATTTTGCCGAAGCAGCGGCTGCGGTACTATCTGGTAATGGACATGAAAATACCATTTATGAGCTTTCTGGTAAGCCTTTGACTCAGGAAGAATTTGTTTCTGTCCTTGGGAATGTACTGGGCAAAGAAGTACCTATTCAACAAGTTGATGATGTCATATATGCCGATATTATGAAGGCTGCTGGCATACAAGATTTCGTTATTCCTATACTGGTTGACATCCAAAGAAGCATTCGAGAAGGCTCATTAGATTTCGAGAGTAATGATTTCGAAAAAGTTCTTGGTCGTGCAGCTACGCCAATCAAAGAGGCACTTACTCAAATTGTAAATGGAATTACCCAAAATAAATAATTGACCTGAACCGACCTTGTTTAATGTTTATCCTAAATAGGGTCGGTCTTTTTTATTACATTTATCAAAAAAGTAGGGATAAGTACCATTACCCTAGTAGTTATATTTGTATCAACCTTATTGTTTCTTAAACAAATCTGCCAGTTAGATTAAGTGCAAATATTTACAATATCTATGTTCTTATTCAACTAAACTGCCCGTTAGTAAAAATGCGCCTCTACTTGTTGTAGAAACGCACCTCTTAGATAAAAACTTAGATTTGAATCGCTTATTCAAAAAACACACTTGGATATTCAACAACCCCTGAAACATTATTGAGTGCATTTTCACTTAGATCTATTGCCATAAATGCTTCGTCTGGTACTTCAAATGGTGCTTTTATCCCCCAAAAGGATGCTTTTTTGAAGCCAAACCTCGGATAATATTTGGGATGCCCCAAGACAACAACTGACTTGTACCCAAGCTCTTTCGCTTCTTTCAATGCTTCGGTAATTAAAAGCCCCCCTACCCCCTTATTTTGATACCCTGGCAAGACAGAAACAGGTGCAAGGGCAAGTGATTCTTCAAATTGATTGTCATTAATAATTTTTATTTTAGATAAGAGAATATGACCAACAATTTCTTTATTAACTGCCACTAAAGATAACTTTGGAATAAATGCATCGGATTTTCTGATACGTGACACCAATGCATGTTCTTTTTTATCACTAAACTCCATATTTGCAAATGCACTTTTTACAACTTTTTCAGTAATTTTATAATCCTCGGATAATTCCTGCCTAATTGTTATGTCCAATTTTAATCTCCTAACCCATTTAACTTTTTTAGTTATCTGTGTTTTTCATATTTTCTCATCAACAATCCTACCAGTTGCCTTAAGATGTTGTTACAATTTTATTGTATCATTTTCAGTGGACGTATCTAACACCATTCTGACGTCACCTCGCTGTATCTTCTCCTTTTCCTTTTCCCGTTTTTCAAAATAGCTTTTGTTCGGAGTTTCAAGAACGAGAAATCTTAACTCTACTAATTCTTGAGGCGTTTAGCCACATGGACCTCCACTTCAGGGCAGATGTGTAGCTCATTTCCACAAATTTTAGTTTTTAAAAACACTTTGCGACTTCCTCCTTTCGTAAAAAGGTAATAAAAATAACACGATCCATTCAATGACTGAATGGATCGTGTTTTGTGTAGTTTATAACAACTATATTTAATTAGATTTCTAACAAAAAAAAAGTGCATTTATGATTGACGCTTTTTAATTAAAAGAGCAGTTTTCTTGTTGCTTAATAATATATTTTAAACCATCATGGGCATCTCTAAAAGTAGCGATATTACTTAACGCTCCAATTCTAACTGCTAAGTTAGGCTTAATACCAACTATAATGCATTGTACTCCTATTAATTTTATACAATCGTGTAATTTTTGAAGCGTTTGCCTCACGCTATCATCAAAATTATTTATCCCACTGAGACTAATCATAACAAATTCTATACCTTTTGAGGTACATTCCTCTAATACAACTGGTATTATTGTTTCTCCCCGAAGCACATCAAATTCCCCTACAAGGGTAAGAGCTATGGTGTTATCCCAAACTTTCAGTATTGGAGCAGATAATTCCCTGACTTTTCCCTCCATTCTACTTGATTCATCCGCTTGGCTAGTAACATCCATGAGCATTACCATGTAACCCTCAATCTCCTGATTTTGGTCCTGTATGCTCTTTATTTGTGTTATTACAATATCAGCAATAAATTTGTTTTTAATTTTGATCCTAGCTCTATGACCATTTTTTAATCCAGACATCACTTGACGCTGGTGTGTAGGTTCTTTATGAAAGAAATCCATGCTCAAGCCAATTAAGTCATCTGAATTGGATAAACCATACAAAGTTGCTATTGAATTAAGTGATTTTCTAGCATATGAATTTAACCAGATAATTTTATAATCTATATCAGCAATAATAATATTTTCACCAATACTATTTAAAGCATCTCTGCCAGTTATATTTATGGGTAATAATCTATTACTCACAATTCCACCACCTTTTTTTTGACTTAACATAATTATATACCTATTTGATGCGAAAATTAAAGATTGCCTACCTAAGTGAACAAATATGGTCTGTGTCTTACTAAATGCATCGTCATTCTTATAAACATACAATTCTACGACTCCCAATCAATTCTTTCAATTTCCTCTTTACGCTTTTCAAAATAGCTTTTGTTCAACGATTTAAGAACGCGAAATCTTAACACGAATTTTTACAACGTTTAGCTACTTTACATTGACATTGACTTTCGGGTAGATATGCAGCTCGTTTCTGCAATTTTTAGTTTGAAAAACCACTTTGCGACTTCCTCCTTTCGTAAAAAGGCAATAAAAATAACACGTTTCATTCAATGGCAGAATGAAACGTGTTTTGTGTGGTTTAATAACATTATTTGATTTAACATCTAAAAATCCACTAAGATGACTTAAAACCCTTACCTTTGTTCTGTCTTTTGCTCCAATTATATTATTAGAATACATATTTACTCACCTCACTTTGAAAAGAATGCTAAAAGCCAATTGAGTTAGTTATTATTTTTTAGTCTCGTAAGAAATTTATCACTTACTTTCATATTCACAATAATCGCATCGACATTTGTATCGTCATCCTTATCTTGACTGATTTCCAAACCATTCAAAAAATCCATAAAGGTGTGAGAGACAAGAGATATATTATCCCAATACAAGTCAATGTCTTCTGTGGGTGTATCTATACCCACCATCAATTTTGCCACAAGCTCATTTTCGTGGTCCCAAAAATAGATTTTCCCAAAAACGTTTTCCCCCACACCTATGCAAATTAAATCTCCACCTAGACCGTCACCGATAGGGATTAACGAATTCGGTATTCGACCCGCATAATCTTCGGTTACTTCAATCACACCATTCAAATCGAGAAAGCCATCAAAACCATCAAAATACGCCGTACCGTCATTCATTGTTAGTGCCGAATTATCAACTCGTTTAAAATCTAGAATATTATCAAAAAACAACCCATTACAAATCAATAAAAATTCCCTATACGCCGCCGGGAATGATAGTTCATACTCATTCTCAAAATCGTCAATATCTTTATCGCTTATCTTACCCGAAACATCATTAAATTGATTGACCTCTAATTTTGTTAAAACTTCTTTTATGGTTTCTCTGTGATTATCCCCCAAATTAATAACCCCCGTCTGTATTCGTTAATAAGATTTTGCTATCTCTTTCTTCTATGAATCCTAAAAACCAGTCTTGCATTTCACTCTCCGTATCAACAGAATCCAGCAATAATTTTGGTTCGAACGAACAATCATTGAGGGTTGAACTCCCATCAATTATTCCGAGCGTATGTGAAACAGTATCAATCATGGTTTGTTTGATTATCGACATTAAAACGCCTTTGTTTTCATCAGATAAACGATCGTACAAACTAATAGCGCTTTTCCAATAACTATTTGTTTTAGGAGTAATCTTCGTTGTTTCATACAAATTTTTGTATAGTTCAAGATTCTCTTTAACTATAGATTCATAAAGTGCTTTAGCAAAAATCTCATTCATGTTCGTATCCTCATTTCTGTATTGAAGTAACCTGCTGCGTTAGTTTAAGTGTAACATTTCACAATGGATCGCCGAAATCTACTTGATGTTTTGGACGTAAAAATAGACCATCGAAATGACGGTCTTGTTTAACTAAAGCTACCCGTTAGCCATTCATGTAGCGCAAAATCAGCGCTACACCACAGAGGATGAAAATGTTTGTAGAACGGGTATTGGATACTACGGCTGGGAGAGGAAGGTCGATCAACTATGGTGCCATAGAGCCCATCCGTTAGTCTGACTCCAACGACCACGGTGCATCACAGAATGTCGCTCCCTTACGGGAAGCACTCATGGGAGATTAATCCTACTCTGGTTGTTGCACCAGCCTCCAATACTATTCGCCGTAGAAAGGATGATTACAATGGAAGTAATCATTGAACATGCATGCGGTATGGACATTCATAAAGATTCGATTACTGCGTGTATTATGACTCCAAAAGGAAAGGAGATTCGAACGTTTTCTACTAAAACTGTATTTCTATTACAGTTAATCGACTGGATTAAGGAGCATGAGTGTACGCACGTAGCGATGGAAAGTACAGGTGTCTTTTGGAAGCCTATCGTTAACATACTAGAAGCTGAGAATATTGAGTTTTTAGTAGTGAATGCCCAACATATGAAATCAGTACCGGGTCGCAAAACCGACGTGAAGGATGCCGAATGGATTGCCAAGTTACTTCGTCATGGACTACTCAAAGCGAGTTTTATTCCTGATCGAAATCAACGTGAACTTCGGGAGTTGGTTCGCTATCGTCGCAGCATCATTGAAGAGCGCGCAAGACAACATAATCGGATTCAAAAAGTGTTAGAAGGAGCGAATATCAAGTTGGGCTCCGTTGTCTCCGATATTATGGGTGTTTCAGCTCGTGACATGCTTAATGCCATCGCAGATGGCGAGGATGATCCTATAAAACTTGCGAGCTTCGCTCGACGTACAATGAAAAAGAAAAAAGATGATCTTGAACTCGCTCTTCGTGGATACATCAATTCACACCAACGGCTCATGATAAAAACCATTCTCACTCACATTGACTTTCTAAGTGATCAGGTTGAGCTACTAAACCAAGAGATAGCTTCTAGACTTTCCTCACACCAAGAAGATCTTGAACGGTTGGATTCTATTCCTGGCGTTGCCACTCGTATGGCTGAACAAATCCTAGCTGAAGTCGGAACCGATGTTGGAAATCAATTTCCAAGCTCTTCCCATCTATGTTCCTGGGCAGGATTAGTTCCTGGCCATAACGAAAGTGCTGGCAAAAGGAAATCCACGAATATGAAAAAAGGAAACAAATATCTAAAGTCAGCCTTAGTAGAAGCCGCTCACTCTATAAGAGGGTCGAAGACCTATCTTGGAGCAATGTATAGGCGCACAGCAGCACGAAAAGGCAAAAAACGTGCAGGTATTTCTGTCGCCCATGCCATTTTGAGGATTGCCTATTATCTCATAACACGCAAAGAAATGTATGTAGACTTAGGCGAAGATTATTTTGACAAGCAAAAGCAACAATCTATTGTACGGTATTCTGTTCGAAGGCTCGAAAACTTAGGTTACAACGTTATAATCACTGAACCAGAAGTCTCCTAATCCAAAAAATATGGACCAATAACTAGACGCTGCATTTTTTTTAAAAAATGAACTGCGTTACTTTTAGTGTTGCCATTTTTGCGAAGTTTGGCGTTTAATTTTCATGGGAGTTGAAGAAGGACCTTTTTCCTCATGTATACTGAATCTCATCATTCTAATTGACTGTGACCTGTAGACTCCATAGAGCCTTCCTGCAAGCTTCGTATCTTCCCCGACCGTTGATTTCAATAGTGACTTAAAGCGCTCGTAAAGCGTCTGTGACAGCTCTGGGCGATACGTATCATGTAATGATGGGTTTTTGTCATTAGCTATTAAAGATTTAAAAGATAACGGTTCGTTTTCTGATTTATTCCCTTGATGGATTGGTGCATCTACCTCCCTCGCAACTACCCGAGTTATTGCAACTAACTGTTGAACTTCAAAAAGTTTTTACTGATAACGACCAAGAACCTTGGTTTTCAGTGACATTATTATTAAATGATACGTTGGAAGTGATATGTTGATTAGCCGCATTGTCCATTTCATGCTTGTCTTTAAAGCGTGCATAGTTTGATAGATAGATTGTCATATAGATTGCTCCCTTTTATTAAAGGAGCACCCACTTGTTTATTGGCGTAGTTAAACAAGCCTTGTCTAATCATATTTATTTTGATATGATAGTAGGCAATACAAATGAGTGCTCTTTTTACTTATAGTTGAGTGCTTCATTCAGTTGTGAGAACTGAAACGGTTTTACATGAGCTTAGGGTGCGCTAACACCTATAGGCTCTTTTTTGTGTTTAAATATCCAAATTGGATAGTGGAGAATGCTTCTTATACTTCTGCATGATTTCCTTATCGGCAAAATCGAGGTAAATTTGTGACGTTATTTCCAAGCAGGCGTGACCCAAAAGACTGGATAAAGTTGCCAAATCTCCGCCATTCATTAGATAGCGCTTGGCGAAATTATTTCTTAGTAAATGCGGTGTTACCTGCAAACCCACATCTTTACTCCTCAATCTGAATGACCTCTCAACTCCCTCTATTTTGCGCCTGTTTCCATGAAGGGTTGGGAATACAAAATCGGTATCAGAATAGCGATCCTTGTAATCTAACCAAGATTTAAGATGTCTTCTAGTTTTATCTGAAAAATAGACAAAGCGTTGTTTGTTATTTTTTGTTTCTCTGAGTAAAATGGCGTTTGCTCGGAGATCAATATCTGACGGAACAATTGCAAGTAGCTCAGAAATTCGGCAACCAGTGTCAAAAATCACCCTAGCAATAATCCAATCACGATATTGATCAAACTTGGAAACATCGAATGCACGGAAGAACTGTTACAATTCGTTATCTTCAAGCATGATTTTCGCTTTACGCTCTGGTTTCACGTTTTGAACTGTCTTCATTGGATTCTTACGAATAATACGCTCAGCTTCTAAATGACCATAAAAGGCTTTTATGGTCCGTGTGTAGTTCGCAATCGTTGTCTGTGTGACTGGTTTCCCAAAGTCTTGTCTACGCTCAGGATAGTTGACTGGCTTTAATGCTGAAGTGACTTCATACTTTCCTCGTTCCGCTAAACTTCTCATGTATGCTCGCAAATGTTCCGCAGTCACTTCCTTATGTGACAAAATTTTAAAAGTGTCATCCATATACCTAGCAAATAGTTTTAACGTCTGTTCATATGACTTCATTGTTTTTGGAGATAACCCCTTTGCAGCACAATCCAGCATGTATCTATCTATTTCAATATCAAAATCAGACAAAAAAAAACGCCTCCTCATACGAATTGAATCTCCGTAAAGAATGCGTTTCTATATCCACATTACCTATTTAACTTAATTGCTTCATACCCATAGTTTGTCGGTGATAGTTCTGCAACTCTCACAATAAAACGCTTTCATACCAACAATCAGCTCGCCATATGTTCAAGTCGAATCTTATCGGCAATCATTGCGATGAACTCTGAATTAGTGGGTTTACTTTTCAAGTGGTGCACAGTATAACCAAACATTTTGGATATTACATCATAGTTACCGCGGTTCCAAGCTACTTCTATTGCGTGACGAATTGCCCGTTCGACCCGGGAAGCAGTCGTATTGTACTTTTTAGCAATCTCTGGATATAGCACTTTTGTTACAGACCCTAGTAAATCCACGTCGGTGTACACCATTTGAATCGCCTCACGAATAAATGCATAGCCTTTAATATGAGCAGGCACACCAATTTCTTTGATAATTGCTGTAATTGTTGTATCCAAGACTTTTTGACTTACAGCTCCAGACGTAACTTCCCCAACGGATTGAGTTTGTGGAGCAATGGGTTTCCTCGTTCCTGCTACTTGGAAAATTTGGTTAGCTAGTCTATCAAACTCAAATGGTTTAAGCATAAAATAGGAAGCGCCAAGACTTGCCGCTTGTGTCATTACATCTTCCTGGCCAAATGCGGTAAGCATGATAATATGCAAATCAGCAATTTTTGCATTGCCACTTAACGTTTCAAGCACTGCAATACCATCAAGATGTGGCATAATGATATCAAGTAATAGGACATCCGGCGTTTTTTCTTCTAACATTGTTAAGCATACTTTACCGTTATGTGCCGTCCAAATTACTTCTATTTCGGGGTGCCTTTCAAAATATGCCACCATCGTTTTCACAAGTTCCTTGTTATCGTCAGCAATCGCTACTTTCAGTTTATCCATCTCATTTCCCCCTTGTACTATTATGACGGCTTCGTTCCCTAAATATTAACAACTATATGTTAACTGCACAAGGGAATTTTCGACGAATAGTGAAACAAACCTCTATTTTTCAGTGTAAATGAACCTTCTGGCATATGCTTTCCCCATATTTCGACGCGTTTTTATGTTTTCTGAATTTTTGTCAAAAAATTTTACCCGACTGCTAAAAAAAGGTCAACCAGAAACTGGTTGACCTTTTTTTACTTTTCACCAATTCTCATCTTTTCCAAAAAAAGAGCCGCTCCTTTTTTAGGGTCGTCGACAAACATATGCGTTACAGCACCTGCAAATTGGCCATTCTGAATAACAGGGCTTCCACTCATTCCCTGTAAGATTCCGCCAGTAGCTTTTAGTAATTTTTCATCTGTTAAAATGAAATGGAACTGATCTTGTTCAACTTCAGTAATGCTAATGGAAAATGACTCGACTGCTGTTCCTTTTATGGTCGTGTAAATTTCAGCCGGTCCTACTTCCACTTCACTGGAATGCATAATCTGTAGAGGTTTGGCCAACACTTCCTTATATGTGCTGTTCCACGATCCGAATATTCCGTATATCCCATTTATTCGAATCGAGCCTAACATATCTTTGTCATCTACAATCGTCGAGATCTTATAGCCCGGAATACCCGGTACACTTTTTTTAATCTGATCGATTTCCGAAAGATAAATCGATCCTGATTTAAAAGAAGGCGGTGTTTTCAAGGCACTATCAATAATCTGATGACCTAGAGCGCCGTATGTTCCATTGTTCTGGTCGACATAAGTCAGGGTTCCTGTTCCTTCCGTCCGATCTTTTAGGAATGGAAGGAGACGTTTTATCGCCTCGCCATCTGCTAGGATTTGGAGCTCATTACCACCTCGGGAGACATGTAAAACGACTTCCTTCTTACTACGCAATGACGATGAGGATTTTTCGAATTCGCGTAAGGAACCAATTATTACACCTTCTATTTGTCCGATTAGATCACCTGCCTTCAACCAATTATCCTTCCTAATCATGACATCATTCGTGATATACACTCCAGACAAATCCATTTTAATACCGATTGATTGCCCCATGGGTATCAACGATTCGTCTTTTGCGAATGCCGCATCTGTCGTGAATGGCATGAAAAGAAAAAGCACAGACAACGAAACGGCTAACTTGAACTGTCTACTCCATCCCATATTTCACCTCCCTAAATAAGATACTGTTGGTATGGTCGTTCAGAGGAATCTTATGAAAGGGTAAATCAAGCAAAAATGAAAATCAACTTCCTTTTTGGTCCTACTAATAAGTAGTGCTGGGAAATTTAAAAAAATGACCAAGAAACACGCATAATGTATTATGCGTGTTTCTTGGTTATCTAAACGACTTTTTACGTTCGACAGCTAATTTTAACAACTCTTCTGCATGGCTCAATGTTAAAGTAGTTATTTCTGCGCCAGATAACATTCTGGACATTTCTTCCGTTCTATCCGATTCAATAACATTTTGGACTTCAGTTCTAGTTCTGTCACTTTTTACATCTTTTTTAATAAGGTAATGGTAATCAGCCATAGCGGCAACTTGTGGTAAATGTGAAATACAAAGTACTTGAGAATGAGTAGCAATCATGGCAATTTTCTCCGCAATCGCTTGAGCAACACGTCCACTTACACCTGTGTCTACTTCGTCAAAAATAAGTGAAGTTACTCCTTGATGTTTTGAAAAAATCGTTTTCAAAGCCAACATGATACGTGAAATTTCACCGCCAGAGGCAACCTTAACTAATGGTTTCAGTGGCTCACCCACATTCGTCGAAATAAGAAATGCCACATCGTCATATCCGTTTGAATCAAAAGTACCAGGCAATTTTCTTGTTATATCCACTTTGAAAGATGCTTTTCCCATATGTAGTTGTTGTAGCTGTTCCATAATCGCTTCTTCTAAATGATGGGAATAATTTAGGCGAATAATTGATAGTTCTTCCGCTTCAACTTCCAGGTCTTTCAATAGTTGATCAAGTTTTTCCTGTTCTGCCGCAAGTCGTTCATCCCTGCTTACTAAACTTTCTAGATCATCAGCTATTTTATCGCGATACAATAATATATCTTCAATTGTCTTACCATATTTTCTTTTAAGTGAGGTATGAAGGGCCAGACGCTCTTCAACTATTTCGAGTCTTGCAGGATCAAATTCCATATCATCAAGTATGTTTTTTAATTCATGTGACGTATCTTGCAGTGAATAGAAACTTGATGCGATTATTTCCGCATGGGGTTTCAATGTTTTATCTACTGAAGCTGCATCTTCGATGTCACTCATAGCTGATCCAACCCAATCTAGTGCATGCGTGTCTCCGCTAATTGAAACGTACGCTGTATTCAGTCGCTCATATAATCGAGTATAATTTTGAAGTTTTTGTTTCTCGGCTTCAAGTTTATCCTCTTCACCAATTATGAGGGTTGCTGCATCAATTTCTTTTAATTGAAATGAATACAGATCAATACGCTGTGCAACTTGTTGTTCATTTTCGTCCGCCTTTTCAAGCTTCCGTTTCAGTTTTCGATAGCTTTCAAATATCTCAGAATAATTTACATAAGCAAGTTCGAATTCTTCTCCCGCAAAATGATCGAGTAAATGAATATGTCTTCTTTCATGCATCAATTCCTGATTTTCATGTTGCCCATGAATGTCAATCAATTGCGAACCTATTTCTCTCAAAATAGCAATGGTTACGAGTTTTCCATTGACACGGCAAACTGTTTTTCCGTTCGAATTGAGGTCACGCCGCAAAATGACAATGCCGTCTTGGACGTCAATGCCGAAATCAGCTAACTTACCGATAATTGGATGATCATTATCTTCAATTGTAAAAAGCCCTTCCAACTCAGCTTTTGTCGAACCATGGCGGATAAACTCCTGCGATCCTCTTCCACCCGCCAGCAGTTGCACAGCATCGATAATAATTGATTTCCCTGCACCTGTTTCCCCAGTCAATACAGTTAAACCATCGTTGAAAGTAACTTCTAGGTTTTCTATGATTGCGAAGTTTTTAATGGAGATTTCACTTAACAATTACCATCACCTCTTTCAAAGCATAGCCAGTAGTTTTTCCTTCACTTTTTCTGTCAGAGATTCATCCCGGCAAATTATTAAACATGTATCATCGCCACAAATCGTTCCCAGAATTTCATCCCAACTAAGATGGTCCATTAATGACCCGACAGCTTGGGCATTTCCAGGTAATGTTTTCAAAATGATAAAATGTCCTGCACTGTCAATGCTAACAAATGCATCTGTTAACATGCGGTGAAGTTTCTGTTCCGTGTTGTACTTATGTACGGCTGGCAGGCTGTATTTATAACTACCGTCGGATAAAGGAACTTTAATTAAATGCATTTCTTTTATATCACGCGAAACGGTCGCTTGTGTCACAGCCACTCCAGCAGCTTTTAAGCTGTCTACAAGCTGGTCTTGCGTTTCTATTTCAAAGTTCGAGATAATATCCCGAATGCGAATTTGTCTATGCCCTTTATTCATGCCAATCACTCCCATACCCATTAATTATATTCTAATTTGTACTGTAACACCGAAATTTTTAAGCAACAAGTATAGAGGAATGTCTCTTCGCTTCAGATAGGAAAAGTGCGCAAATAGATGCGCACTAGTGTAGCTCTTTGTAAGCCTCTTCAATAAGTTTATCAAAGTCAACTGCGTCAAAATTTGTCACTGGGTTTTCCTCAGAAGTTAAGTGAAATAGGAACTCAATATTCCCTTCGCCGCCAGTAACGGGCGAATATGAGATTCCACGGAGACTAAATCCTTCGTTAATGGATGCTTCAGCAATTTTTTTCAACACTTCTTGATGAACAGACTTTTCTCTGACAACGCCTTTTTTTCCTACTTTCCCTTTTCCTGCTTCAAATTGTGGCTTCACAAGTACCATAACGTCACCGCCATCAGCAATGATTCGTTTCAAAGCGGGTAGGATAAGTGTTAATGATATAAAAGAAACATCGATAGTAGCAAATTGCGGTATCCCTTGGGTGAACAGATCCGGCGTTGCATGCCTGAAATTTGTTCTCTCCATAACCGTTACACGTGGGTCTTGACGTATCTTCCACGCAAGTTGATTGTAACCAACATCAAGTGCGTAGCAATGTGCAGCACCGTTTTGAAGTGCACAATCTGTAAAACCACCCGTCGATGATCCGATGTCAAGTATAATTTTATCCAATACATCGACATCGAACTGCTCAAGTGCTTTTTCAAGTTTTAATCCGCCTCGGCTCACATATTTCAATTTCGAGCCTTTGACCACAAGTGGGGCGTCAATTGCAATTTTTTCACCTGGTTTATCTAATCTAGTTTCAGCAGAAAAGACGATGCCCGCCATAATCGAGCGCTTTGCCTGTTCCCTTGTTTCGAAGAGACCACGCTCAACTAATAGTACGTCAACCCGCTCTTTTGTTGTACGATTTGTCATACTTGTTCCCTTTCCACTCCACACTCTTTGACGAAGTTTAACATATTATCAACCAGATGATCAGTTGTCATACCGATTTCAGCAAGCAATTCATCAACGTTACCGTGTTCAATGAATTGGTCTGGAATACCCATCCGTCGAATCGGTACGCCAGTTTGTTGTGTGTCATGAGCATATTCAATAACAGCACTTCCGAAACCGCCCGCAAGGACAGCTTCTTCAACTGTCATAATTGGTATACCAGTAGCAAAAAGACCATCCAGCATTACATTATCAAGCGGTTTGATGAATCTCGCGTTAATAACTTTCACATGGATTCCTTTGGTGAATAACAATTCGGCCGCTTCGAGCGCCATCGGAATTGAGGTACCGAATGTCAATATAGCTGCATCATGTCCTTCACGTAATACTTCCCACGTACCGATAGGGATTGGACGTAGTGTTTCATCCATTAAGACGCCGTGACCATTTCCTCTTGGATAACGCATTACAATTGGGCCTTCGTCATAATCAATAGCGGTTTTTACCATATGCTGTCCTTCGTTTTCATCTTTTGGCATCATAATAACCAAGTTTGGCATATGTCTAAGGAAAGCAATATCGAAGACACCCTGATGCGTTTCACCATCCGCACCAACAAGACCTGCACGGTCAATTCCGATAAAGACGTTCAGATTCTGCCTTGAAATATCATGAAGTACCTGGTCATAAGCTCGTTGCATGAATGTCGAATAAATTGCTAGAAATGGCTTCATGCCTTGTGTAGCGAGACCTGCCGCCATTGTTGTTGCATGTTGTTCAGCAATGCCGACATCGAAGAATCGATCTGGAAATTCTGCAGCAAACGATTCCAATTTCGAGCCAACAGGCATCGCTGGTGTTATTGTAACGATACGTCTGTCTTCACGAGCAATGTTCCGAACTGTTTCTGCTACTAATCCGCTCCATGAAGGTGCATTTGAGGCAGATTTTACAAAATCACCTGTTTCAATTTTATACGGACCAGTACCATGCCATGTACCGATTTTATCATCTTCAGCTGGACTATATCCCTTGCCTTTTTTCGTAATAACGTGAAGTAGTACTGGCCCTTCCATTTTCTTCGCATATTGAATATTGCGTTCAAGGTCATTAAAATCATGTCCATCAATCGGACCAAGATATGTGAAACCGAGTTCTTCAAAAAAGACTCCAGAGACAAGTAGGTATTTCAGACTATCTTTAACTCGCTCCGCAGCTGCAGCAAGTTTACCACCAACAGCGGGAATTTTCTTCAGTATATATTCCAACTCATCTTTTGCTGAGTTATATTTGCCAGCAGTCCTCAATTTCCCAAGGACCGTATGAAGTGCACCGACATTCGGCGCAATTGACATTTCGTTGTCATTTAAAATAACAATCATATTGGTTTTTGAATCTCCAATATGATTTAGCGCTTCAAGTGCCATTCCACCTGTCAGCGCACCATCACCGATGACTGGTATCACATAATTCGATTCACCTTTTACGTCCCTCGCTGCTGCCATTCCCATAGCCGCAGAAAGCGAAGTAGAACTGTGACCTGTTTCCCACACATCATGCTCGCTCTCAATCATTTTAGGGAATCCGCATAGGCCTTTGTATTGCCGAAGTGTGTCGAAATCGCATGCGCGTCCAGTTAGTATTTTATGAACATACGCCTGATGGCCGACATCCCAAATTATTTTATCATTTGGACTATCAAATAACCGATGCAACATAATCGTTAGTTCGACAACTCCAAGATTCGGACCGATATGACCACCGGTAACAGATAGCTTTTCAATTAGAAACTTCCGGATTTCTCCCGCTAATTCTGTCAACTGTTCTTTGTTGAGTTTTTTTATAAAAGATGGACTAGTAATTTCAGTGAGTTCCATCATCATCACACACCTTCACAAATTAATTGCCTCGAATGTTACTGCTAAGAACCCATTATATCAAGTAAGACGTCCAGTACAACAATTACGGTCATTTCAAGATTTTCTTTCGACGATATAATCTGCGAATAATCCGAGAAGTGGTTGATCTACTTTCAAAAATGAAAGTGATTGTTTTGCTACCTGATGGTGTTCAGTAAGTCGTACAATAGCACCATCCAAACCGAGCAATGACGGATATGTCGACTTATCACTTATCGTGTCGCTACCCGCAGTCTTCCCTAGTTCTTCTGTCGTAGAAGTAACATCTAAAATATCGTCCTGTATTTGAAAAGCAAGGCCTATGTTAAATGCATACTTTTTCAATTGTGCTGATTTTTCACCAGATAATCCTGCAAGTATTGCCCCAGCTTCAATGCAAAATGACAACAAAGCACCCGTTTTGTTGATATGAATGGTTTCGAGTTCGGATATAGATAAAGCTTTTTTCTCCCCTTCAATATCAAGCACTTGACCGCCGACCATACCTCTTGCTCCAGATGCATCCGAAAGTAAACGGACGATTTGAAGAGCGTTTTCGGCACTCGTAACTGTAAGACGAGATAGACTTCCAAACGCAAGGGCCTGAAGCGCATCTCCTGCAAGAACTGCTACAGCCTCCCCGTAAACAACATGATTCGTCGGTTTTCCACGTCTGAAATCATCATTATCCATGCACGGTAAATCATCATGGATTAGGGAATAAGTATGTAACAATTCAACTGCGCATGCAACCGTCAAAGCATCTTCTGATTTGGCACCTAAATCTTCTAGCGTGGCTAGGACGAGGAGTGGCCGGATTCGTTTCCCGCCGGCATTAATTGAATAGGCCATCGAGGATTTTAAAGTTTCTGATACTGTCATTGAGTCAATCATAATATTTAGCTTACCTTCAATAACCGGGAGCTTTTCTGTGATAAATTGTTGTAGTTTCTCATTCATTTGAATCGCTTCCTTTTGCCGGATTGAATTCTGTTTCGTTTCCATCTTTGTCAATAATAGAGATTAGTTGTTTTTCAGCATCCTGTAGTTTACCATGGCAAAAACCAGAAAGCTCCATTCCTCTTTTATACAGTGTGATGGCATCTTCAAGGGGTACATCGCCTGTCTCGAGTTTCTGGACCACCTCTTCTAATTTCAACATCGCTTCTTCAAAGCGGATTGACTCTTTTTCCAATTATATTTCCTCCCCATCGCTTATCTTAATTGATTGGATTGTCGCTTCCGCTGTACCATCATGCAAACGAATCCGAATTTCTTTCCCAACTTCCAGTAATTCAGCGGAATTGATGACCTCGCTGTTTTTATAAACAATTGAATAGCCTCGTTCCATAATCGTTAGTGGATTCAGCGCCTGCAACATTCGTACAGATGCGTGAAAACGCTCACTTCTCATGCGTAGGTCTTGTTGTACACTTCTTGTGAGACGTTCAGTTACTACCGTTATGTCCCGGTAACCTTCTTTAATTCGCTGATCCGGGGAATAAGTGGAAAGCAGGGCACTTAATCTTTGGTATCGCGATGTTCGAGAGCTTGTTATATCGTTACCACTTCTAAGCAGTCTTCCTTCAAACCCAATCAATCTCTCAGTAAACGGACGATATAATCGTTCTGGAAATTGAAGTGGATAGGAATTTTGTAAACTTGTTAAACGTTTGCGCTCATTTTTAATTTGATTGGATAAGGAATTATAAATTGACCTCTTACGATCCAATAGCCTTTCAAACAACTCTTCTCGCGCCGGTACGGCCATCTCGGCAGCCGCAGTTGGGGTAGGTGCCCTTTTGTCCGACACGAAGTCAGCAATTGTTGTATCCGTCTCATGTCCAACAGCACTAATAACCGGTAAACGGCAAGAAAATATTGCCCGTGCAACTGACTCTTCATTGAATGCCCATAAATCTTCAATTGAACCGCCGCCTCTTCCCACGATAAGGACATCGAGAGAACCATAATTATCCGCTTGTTGAATTGATTTGATGATGGAAGGCGCCGCTTGCGGCCCTTGTACTACCGCGGGAAATAATATGATTTCAGCAAGCGGATAACGCCGTTCAATTGTGGAGCAGATATCTTGAATCGCTGCGCCTGTTTGGGCCGTAACCACACCGATTTTATTTGGATAGAGTGGAAGTGGTTTTTTCCATCTTGCATCGAAAAGACCTTCTTTACCTAGGTTTTCTTTCAATTGTTCAAAAGCAAGATATAATGCTCCGATGCCATCAGGTTGCATGGATTGTACATACAATTGATAATTTCCGCTCGTTTCAAAAACAGTTACGTCACCCGTAATGAGAACATTCATACCGTTTTCAGGTTTGAACTTAAGTCCAGCTGCGCTAGAACGGAACATCGCTGACTGAATTCGGCTTTTTTCGTCTTTTAAAGTAAAGTAGATATGACCGCTCGGATGGCTTTTAACATTCGATAGTTCTCCTTTGACAAAGACATTTCGCAAATGAGGGTCTGCATCAAACTTTCGTTTAATATATTTTGTTAATGCTTGTACAGACAAGTGTGGATCTCCGGCCAACAGTCCCGCCTCCCCGATTATTGACGTATAGAGACGCTGTCTTTTCGATGAAAAACAGCGTCCGTCCGGTTTTTTATTATTTTTGTGAGTGTCTACCTTCTTCATATGCTTTTTCAGCACTGTGAAGAGTGTTTTTTAGAAGCATGGTAATTGTCATTGGACCTACTCCGCCAGGTACCGGTGTTATAGCAGAAGCTTTCGTTATTGCTGATTCAAAATCGACATCTCCGCAAAGTTTTCCGTTCTCATCACGGTTCATGCCTACATCAATAACGACAGCACCGTCTTTTATATGCTCTTCTGTAATGAATTTTGTCTTTCCAATTGCGACGATTAGAATATCCGCCTGTTTTGTAAAGGATGCTAAATCCTTTGTTTTGGAATGGCAGTATGTGACTGTGGCATCGCGTTGCAACAGTAATTGACCCATCGGTTTCCCCACTATATTGCTACGTCCAACAATAACTGCATGCTTGCCGCTAATTTCAGTGCCTGTCCGCTCAAGAAGTTTAATGATCCCGTATGGTGTGCATGACAGGAATGCTTTTTGACCAATTATCATTTTCCCAACATTTTCCGGGTGGAATCCATCGACGTCCTTTGTAGGATCGATGGCACGAATAACGAGGTTCTCATCGATATGGTCAGGTAATGGTAATTGAACAAGTATGCCATGAATTGAATTATCATTGTTTAATCTAATAACGTGATTAAGTAACTCCTCTTCGGATACCGTAGCGGGAAGTTCAATTAATTCCGATTTCATGCCCGCTTCCAGACTCGATTTCTGTTTGTTTCTAACGTATGTACGGGAAGCTTGGTTTTCACCGACTAAGACTACTGCTAGGCCTGGCTGACAGCCATTTGCCCTAAGCGTAGTTACTCTGTGCTTTATTTCTTCCCTGATTTCCTTACCAATTGCTGTTCCATCAATCCGTTTGTCAGTCATCATGGTTCCTCCAAACAATCCAATTATTTTTCTTCGAATTTCGATAGTACGCCATTTACAAATCGGCCTGATTTTTCATCGCCAAATGTTTTACAAAGTTCGATTGCTTCATTTATTACAACCCTGTGTGGTACTTCTTTATTGTATAGCAGTTCATAGACAGCGATTCGTAAAACGGTCCGTTCGATTTTAGGGAGGCGGTCCAAAGACCAATTTTCCAGCTTTTCGGTAAGGACTTCATCAATCTCTTCCTTATTCTCTACAGTACCACGAACAATTTGTTCATAAAACCGGTTCACCGGCTCTTCAATAATGTAAGTGATTGCCTCATTTATACTCAGTTCTGTATTATCAAGCTGAAAAAGTGTTTGTACAGCTTTTTCGCGTGCTTCTCGTCGTTTCATAATATTATTCTCCTCCACTACCGTATCTCTAGGGCATTATCATAGCATAAGTTGGTTGTCCAGATACAGTAAGACAATTTGAAAAGCATCATCCGATAGAATGATGCTTTTCAGATCATACGGTTTCGGTTCCAGCTTCAATCTGAATCCCTGTAATATGAACATTGACTTCTGTTGTTTCAAGGGATGTCATGTGGAATATTGCATGACGTATTTGTTTTTGGATTTCCAATGCGATTGCGGGTAAAGAATATCCATACTCGACAACACAATGAACATCGATCATCAAACCTTGTTCAGTCCATTCCGTTTTGACTCCCTTACCATGATTCACTTTTCCAAACTTCTCCGCAACACCTGTTGCAAAGTTTCCTCTTGTGTATGCAACGCCTTTTATTTCTGTCGTCGCAATACCAATAATTACTTCAAGAACTTCAGGAGCAAGATGGACGTGTCCAAGTTCACTGCTTCCCGATGGAGCCAATCCAACCAATGTTGGAATTGTATTATCAGACATCCAGATTCTCCTCTCCGTTAGTTCATAATTGTGTACTTTTCAAGGAATTTTGTATCGAAATCGCCAGACTTGAAAACTTCGTTATCCATTAGGTTCAAATGGAATGGGATGGTTGTATCTACGCCTTCGATGATGAATTCATCAAGTGCCCGTTTCATCCTTGCTACAGCTTCCTCCCTAGTGTCCGCATGAACAATCAGCTTTGCAACCATAGAATCGTAAAATGGTGGAATGGAATAACCTGTATACATCGCCGAGTCTACCCGAACACCAAAACCGCCCGGAGGCATATACATCGTAACCTTACCTGGTGAGGGCATAAAGTTTTTCGATGGGTTTTCTGCATTAATACGACACTCAATAGACCAGCCGTTGATTTTAATATCAGATTGACGATAGACCAATTTTTCACCTGATGCAATTTTAAGTTGTTGCTGAACTAAATCGATACCCGTAATCATTTCTGTTATCGTATGTTCTACTTGGATACGGGTGTTCATCTCCATGAAATAGAACTTTTGATTGATATGATCAAAAATAAATTCAACCGTACCTGCACCTCTATAATTCACGGCTTCCGCCGCTTTGACAGCTGCTTCCCCTAAAGAGTGACGAAGTTCAGGTGTCAGCGCTGGTGAAGGTGCTTCTTCTAATAACTTCTGCATTCTACGCTGAATGGAACAATCCCGCTCACCTAGATGAATCGTATTACCGTATTTGTCGGCTAGTATCTGAACTTCAACATGACGGAAAACTTCAATGAATTTTTCAAGATAGACACCTGGATTACCGAAAGCAGCAGCAGCTTCTTTTTGTGTAATTTTGATTCCACTTACCAGCTCTTCAGCATCCCTCGCAACACGAATCCCTTTACCGCCTCCGCCTGCCGTTGCTTTGATGATGACCGGAAAACCAATTTCTTCAGCGATACGGAGGCCTTCTTGCTCATCAGCTACGATTCCCGTTGAACCTGGAACAATCGGAACGCCAGCACTCTTCATAGTTTCACGAGCTACGTCTTTCGTTCCCATCCTCGAAATTGAATCTGCGGTCGGACCTATAAATTCGATATTGACCTCTTCACAAAGTTCCGCGAAACTTGCATTTTCCGCCAGGAAACCATAACCCGGGTGAATGCCATCACATCCGGTAAGTTTTGCGACACTAATAATATTGGAAAAGTTAAGATAACTGTCTTTAGATAACTTTGGACCGATGCAATAAGCTTCATCAGCCAATTCAACATGCAGAGCATCCTGATCAGCTTCAGAATAAACTGCAACTGTCTTCATGCCAAGCTCTTTACAAGCTCGGATTATACGAACTGCAATTTCACCACGGTTTGCAATCAACACTTTCTTCATACGTTACTCCCCCTTCAATTAGCTTTTACGAGGAAGAGGGGCTGGCCATATTCTACGAGTTGCCCGTCTTTTACGAGAATCTCAACAATTTCCCCAGAAACTTCCGCTTCAATTTCATTGAATAACTTCATTGCTTCTACGATACAAACGATTGATTCAGCTTTCACCTTATCGCCAATCTGTACATACGCCGGTACTTCCGGTGAAGATGCAGAATAGAAAGTACCAACCATTGGTGAAATAACTTTGGTCAATGATGAATCGTCCGATTGTGTTGCAACTTCAGAAGTAGTTGGCGACTCCTCTGGAAGTAAACTTACCTCTACTACTGGTTGCGCCGGTTTTTCAGCAACTACTTGCTGAGCAGGTTGTGCTGCTTCAACTACTGAAGTGGAATGCTTAGTACTTCCTTTTTTTAATTCCAGTTTTGCACCATCTAATTCATAAGAAAATTTTTCAATTGAAGATTGATCAATTAGTTTAATAATTTCACGGATTTCTTGAATTTTTAGCATGATCGATTCTCCTGACTCCATTTTAATACGTTCTATATCTATTTTAGACGTTTTCACGTCATATTGAAATAGATAAAGGTCATTTCCCTCAAAGTTTGAGGGAAATGATCAAAAGCTGAAGTCATCTTCCAGCTACGAAAAAGATTAATTGGTACACAGAGAGTGCCTGGAAACGCACAGTTATGCCGCATTGTATATTGATTTAGCAAAAAAAAAAGACCCTATCCAGGGCCTTCAATTTGTTAGGTTATTCCGAGTCGCCAGTGAAAGAAACTTGAACGACCCTGGCATCTTTCCAACTTGTCATGACGAAATGGGTAATCTCTTCTGCCATTTGTGCTGATTGACCTTCCGAAGAAAGGACAGTGATTTTTACATCACCATCTTGATTGTGTACGAATGCTTCAGGATACCCCAACGCTTTAATTTGTAATTCCATGAGCGCTTCGGCTGATTCTTGTTTATTAAGCATGGCCATCTCATCGAACACTTTGTTTTTTTCCTCTGCCGTATACTCTGAAGATGTCATTTTAGTCAATAACTGATCTTCCATTTTACTTCGCTCATTGCGAACTTCCATCCGCATTTCCTCAAAGAGCAACGCTTCAGCAAATACGGGCGTCGTTTTATCTGTACCATCAGCTTCCTCGTTCAAATTAATGGCTTTGTCCGAGTCCTTAAAAATGGTGATCCCGTCGAACGGCATCGGCGCTTTTTCTTTGATGTAATAGATCGAGATGACTGCAACCAGGCTTAGCAATGTCAAAAACCATACTGTTCTTTTATTCGTTTTCATTAGTGTTCCCCCTTTTCTCCATTTCAACGATGACGATTCGGTATTCGGGTAGCTGAAGTACGGTAGACAAGATCTTGGATAGTTCGTTTTTCATCTTGAAATCTTCCGCGCCTTCTGCAACGACTAGAATGCCTTGCAACTGATTTCCTTTTGTAGTCGATGCTTTGGATATTGAAAAGTAATCGGATAGCGGATTTGCAGATTCTCCACCTTCATAATGGGGGTAGAGTAAAACTTCCCCTATTCCCTCAGTTCTCATAAGCGCCTCTTCTAATGCAGCATATTCCCGGCTCTCCTCCTTTTTTTCCTTCCCCCCCCCGATGACATCAAGACTGGAATTGATGAAAATGATGACCAGGAGAACAATCGTCCCGAGGAGGACAGTATGGATTTTCCTTTTTGGTTTTTGCATATCATCACCATTTCCGTTCATTGAGCCGGTTGTACGACCTGTCATCAATGATTCATTTTATGCAGTTTCACGAGAGGCTATGACCAATTATTGTGAAGATTGATTGAATCATCCAGATACCAATTGCAAGTTTAATAATGGGTATGAATTTCTCTTCTGTTTCGTTTGAAAATAATAACAAGATTGTTGCAGATAATAGTGTGATCAGCAGAATTCCAGTTAAAAAGACTCCATTTCCAGCCTCATTTCATCGTAGTAATCAACTTTACAAGGATAATTGAAAATAGTGCCGTGTAGATAAATGCAAAAGCAATAAGAAAAGAGATTGCACATAACACGAATAACGTCCGCCCGATATCATCCAAAATACCCGTGATATCTTCATTTGCAAATGGTTCAATGAGAGCCGCAGTCCATCTATAAAAGAATGCGGTGATTAATGTTTTGAATGACGGAATAAGCGCCACTGTCCAAATTGCAGATATTAGCCATCCTCCTGCAAAAACACTTGCTCCCGATGAATAGCGGCCGATTGTCCCCATACTATCAGTCATGAAAGAGCCGATGAGTGGAACGTTTTGACGAATGAGTTCTTTAATAGGCTCACTCGTCAAACCCGTAAGCGCCCAAGACATCGTACCTCCCACCGTGATAAAAATTGAATAAGCTGCTACTACCGCCGATACCGCACCTAGAAGGCTCGTCCGAATTAAATCCGCCATTTTTGTAAAAGGAACGGGTGGAAGTATTCTGGAAACTAAATCTAATATCAATGCTGCAGTCAAAAGAGGAATCAGAACACGTTCTGTCAAAACGATTGCACCATTTGCAAACAGTAGCATTGCCGGTTGGAAATTTAGCATGCTGAATGCTCCGCCTGTAGCGATCATACTGGCTGTCAAAATCGGATAAATGGAAATGAACATCATTGATATGGAATGCGCAATATCCCGAATAAGATTTAAATGTTCAAATGCTGGCTGCAAAGCTACCGTTATTACAATGAATATGAGAATCATCCTCGTCCATTTCGTAAACGTAGGGAATAGGAAATCTACTAGCAAAGCCATAAATGCAGAGATGATGACGATGACAAAGCTTGATAATACGGTTCCGAGTAGCGTTTCTATAAAAGAGATCATGGATGGCCCCGTCCGTTCATTTTGTGATGAGTTTTAATAGTAAATCTATTAGTTTGGATGTCTGTTCCATCCAAAGAGTAAGTATTGCAATCTTTACGGCGAAATGAGCGATTGCCGCTAATGAACCGTAACCTGCTTCAGCGATATGTTTTGCAATGAGCTCAGATAATAAAAAGAGAATGGCGCTGCCAATCAGTAACTTTGCAAATGGTTCCGGTAACGGTTCAAAAAGAGTTAAAAAGTAGATGACGAATGGGAAAACAATGGTGAGAAATATATGAAATAAAAAATAGAGAAAAATAGATGTATACAACAACGGCTGTAATTTGGGTACAGTAAATGAAATGAGGAGGAGAATTAGGAAGACGACAATGGTCTGAACTAAAGTCAGCATCAGACCGACATGGACAACCACTGGAAAAACTCCGTAATTTCCGAGAAGAAAATCCTTAGGAAGCGGAGCATTTCAGCAGTGATGTAAATATAAGCGATGAAAAACAAGAAGAAAGAAAATTCCTTTCTGCCAGTCTGCTCGAAAAAAATATGCAGAAAACCGATGACTAATCCGATACCGGCAACTCGTAGCAAATCATTTAGTTCCATCCGGTGTTCCCCCCATTGCAACATCCTATGTGCTAGGGGTTCAATATATGTAAAAAAGTCATGCCACCCATTTGGGTAGCATGACTTTTTGGATTCTTCGATTGACTTAGTATGTTTCTTTATGCTCTAGAAACGTATTCAGATTCTACTGTGTTGATGATTAGTTTGTCGCCGGTGTTGACGAAGAATGGCACTTGTACGACGACACCTGTTTCCATTTTAGCCGGCTTAGATCCACCGCTTGCTGTGTCGCCTTTAATACCTGGCTCCGTTTCAGCAACTTCTAAAACGACTGTTACCGGCAATTCAACGCCAAGTACCTCATCTTTAAAGAGAATAATATGAACTTCCATGTTCTCTTTCAAAAACTTCAATTCGTCTTCAATTTGTTTTTCAGGAAGTTCAATCTGCTCGTAAGATTCATTATCCATAAAGATATGTTCGTCTCCATTTGCGTACAAGTATTGCATACGGCGGTTATCGATTTGTGCTCTAGCAACTTTTTCTCCGGCACGGAATGTTTTTTCATTGACGTTACCTGAACGTAGGTTGCGCAGTTTTGAACGTACGAAAGCTGCACCTTTTCCTGGTTTTACGTGTTGGAAGTCCATTACACGCCAAATGTCTCCGTCAAATTCAATTGTTAATCCTGTTTTAAAATCGTTTACTGAAATCATAGTATTTCCTCCAATGGATGATAGATTATAAGATAAGTAGTTCTTTTGTTGAGTGCGTTAAACGTTCGTTGCCGTCAACGGTTATGATGATGTCATCTTCAATACGTACGCCACCGATTCCAGGTAAATATATCCCAGGCTCTACAGTTACAGTCATATTGGGTTCCAGAATCAATTCAGATCGATAAGATAGTCCGGGTCCTTCATGAACTTCCAGACCTATACCATGTCCTGTAGAATGTCCAAATGCTTCGCCATAGCCCATAGACTTAATATAATCGCGAGCAATCGCATCCGCTTCTATTCCTGTCATACCCGGTTTAATCTCTTTTAAAGCAAGTTCTTGGGCATCTAAAGTCACTTCATAGATTTCTTTTAGTTTTGCTGAAGGCTCACCTACAGCAACAGTACGTGTAATGTCTGAAATATAACCTTCATACAACGCACCGAAGTCTAAAGTGACAAAGTCACCCGAATTGATTACTTTATTTGTTGCTACACCATGGGGCAATGCTCCGCGCAAACCGGAAGCAACAATAATAGAGAATGATGATGACGTAGCTCCTTGACTTCGCATGGAAAACTCCAGCTCATTCGATACTTCCAACTCTGTGAGACCCGGTTTGATAAAACCGCAAATATGTGTGAATGCGTCATCTGCAATCTTAGCCGCTTTTTTCAAAATGATAAGCTCATCTTCCGTTTTCACCATACGTAGTTTTTCAACAAGACCCGAGACTGGTTTCAGCTCCGCATCAACTTTTTCATTGTAAAGCTCATAAAGACCGAATGATACATTATCTTTTTCGAAACCGATAGTACGAAGTTTCATTTTTTTCGCCTGGATTGCTACTTCTTCTATGATTGTTGCCGTATGCTGGACGATACGGAAACCTTGAATCTCTTTTTCCGCCTGTTCCGTATAACGAAAATCTGTGATGAATACTGCATCATCAGCCGAGATTAGCGCAAGCCCAGCGGTACCTGTGAATCCTGTCATATAACGACGGTTGAATTCGTTTGTGATTAGCAGTGCATCAATGCCATGTTCGATTAACAGTTCCCGTATTTTTGTCAATTTCACAGTTTCATACCCCTTTTCTCCGGAGAAGAAATGCTTGAAAGGCCAGTTGATATCCGTCAGTGCCAAATCCAGTTAACTGACCGATACAGACCGGTGCAATGACAGACTTCTCTCTAAACGGCTCTCGGCTATGTATGTTTGATATATGGATCTCAATGACAGGCACATCGACAGATGCGATTGCATCACGTAGAGCAATGCTATAGTGTGTAAACGCTCCAGGATTAAAAATAATGCCATCAAGACTGGTGTCACCAGCTTCGTGGATCTTATCGACTAGTGCACCCTCCCAGTTCGATTGGAAGAATGATAGTTCAACATCATGGAGCGACGCAGCCTTGTCTAGTTTACTTTCAACATCTGCTAATGTTTCAGCACCGTAAATACCTGGCTCCCTACTACCAAGCCTGTTTAGATTGGGTCCGTTTAGAATAAGTAACTTCACTGCCACACCATTCCCTTCACCGTTATCTTTCCCATTTTAGCATATCGTTCTTTTGTAGCAACTCATTTCACACTTTCATCCGAAAATTTCTTCATAAATACAGCCGTTCCTGTGATAAATCTGAACACTATGGCCATTAACGCTAGGTAAGGTATAGATATCGATTTTATTGCAGCTACAGGACTTTGCGGTGAACCAATTGTCCATTCAACCGCAAAAACAACAATAAACCCTAGAATTAACGCGGTTATAGACGGGGGAATTGATGTTGTGAATGACACGACGAAATACAGAATGGCAAATAACAATGTAAGAGCCATGAAAAGCAAAATCCATTTTATTGAATAATGAGCTGATACGAATATCTGCCATTTTTTTGCCCAGCCGATAGGTGACCAATTAATGAAATTGAATAATTGCAGGAACTTTAGAGCTATCGTTGTGATTAAGGCTCCGATTAGTGCAGTCCATAACAAAGTAATATTCATCATAGATATCCCTCCTATACAAAGTGTCGGGAGGTTTAGAACTTTTTAAACATCATTATGGAGTGTAACTTTATTTTTTAGTATAATGAGTTAATAGTATTTGTTGAATTAAAAGAAAGTGGGGCTAAATATATGAAAAAAGAACAACAGCCTCCTACTTACGGGGGTCAAGCACTAGTTGAAGGTGTTATGTTTGCCGGAAAAAATCATACCATCTCGGCAATTAGGCGAAAGGACGATACAATTCATTATTTCCACCTTCCAAAGGAAAAGAGTAATACTCTGATAAAAATGAAGAAAATCCCATTTATTCGTGGATTTGTTGCATTAATTGAATCTGCTGGAATCGGGTCACGGCATTTAACATTTTCCAGTGACCGCTATGATATTATGCCCGGCGAAGAAATTCTTCCACCAAAAGAAGAAACCTCCAAATTGGTAATGGTTCTTGGTGTCGCAGCTGTCGGAGTCTTATCTTTACTATTTGGGAAGTTCCTCTTTACACTGATCCCCGTCTTTCTAGCACAAGCACTACAATTTGTTGCACCAGGAAAAACAGCACAAATTTTGCTTGAAAGTCTATTTAAGCTCATTTTGCTATTGACCTATATTTCACTTATTTCTATGACACCGCTCATTAAGAGGGTATTCCAGTACCATGGTGCAGAGCATAAAGTTATCAACACATATGAAAATAATTTGCCCATGACAGTTGAAAATGTTCAGTCACAATCTAGACTCCATTTTCGTTGCGGTAGCAGTTTTATGCTGTTTACGGTAATTGTTGGTATGTTTGTTTATTTCCTTGTACCGGCCGATCCATTTTGGTTCCGCATTGTAAATAGGATTCTACTCATTCCAGTCGTTCTCTGCATTTCTTTTGAAGTCCTGCAAATAACAAATTCGCTTCGCAATGTTCCTATCTTGAAGTATTTAGGCTATCCCGGTTTGTGGCTCCAACTATTGACAACGAAAGACCCTGATGACAAGCAAGTGGAAATTGCAATTGCATCGTTTGAGAAATTATTGCAACTAGAAGAGCATGGTGTTGATGCAATGGAACTTGAAGCAGGGACTGTTCCTGTAATTATTTAAAAGCGGAAGCTGCCGATTATGGCCGCTTCCGCTTTTATATTGCTTTATAACCCGCATTTTAATTGGGCATTACAGTTCGTACATGTATTACAGCCGCCCATTTCTTCGACTGTACCTGTTCTACATACAGGACAAGTATCACCGACTTCAGATCCGATTGTAACGTTTGTCGAACGTAGATCTTGTATTGTATTGACAAGAACAACTTTACGCTGTTCAACTACTTCTTCAACATAGTCGGAATCCATTTCATTCTCTTCAGCTTTTAAGGTCAGGACTTGTGCATCTCGGCTACCATCCACATAGACAGTCCCACCTTTCGCTCCGCCCTTATAGAGACGCTCATAAACACTTTCAACTTGTTTAACAGTATACCCCCGTGGCGCATTGACCGTTTTAGAAATTGAACTGTCAATCCAACGTTGGATGATGCACTGTACATCTGCATGCGCTTCAGGCGCAAGAGCCATCGAAGAGATAAACCATTCCGGTAAGTTTTCCGAATCTGCAGCTGGATTATTCTTCAAATACTCTTCTACTATTTCAGCTTTCACCTCGATGAATTTACCAAGACGCCCGCTGCGGTAATAAGAAAAGGAGAAATATGGTTCCAATCCAGTACTAACGCCAACCATGGTTCCAGTAGATCCAGTTGGTGCAACAGTTAATAAATGGGAGTTTCTAATACCGTGCTCCAAAATAGACTCGCGAATATCTTCCGGCATTTTTTTCATAAAACCTGTATTGATGAACGCATTGCGCAGGGCTAATGTTTCCTCATCAGTCTTACCGATAAGGAATGGGAAGCTTCCCTTCTCCTTTGCAAGTTCGATTGATTCACGATAAGCAGATGTTGCGATCGTTTCAAATACGTTGTCGACAAGGTCGTTGCCTTCAAGAGAACCGTATTCTTTTTCGCAATAGATCAACAGGTCGGCAAGCCCCATGACGCCGAGCCCAACACGACGTTCGCCGAGTGCTTGTACTTTGTTTTCTGCTAGGAAATATGGCGTTGCATCGATAACATTATCCTGCATTCGAACACCAATACGAACTATTTCTTTTAATTTTTCGAAATTTACTGTTTTTGTCTCTTTATTTGCGACTTCCGCAAGGTTTACAGCAGCTAAATTGCAAACGCTGTAAGGTGCAAGTGGTTGTTCACCACATGGGTTCGTTGCCACAACTTGCTGGCCGTAAGCTTTGGCATTCGTTTCATTGTTGGCATTGTCGATGAAGAAAATGCCGGGTTCAGCGGCGTACGTTGCACAGATGTTAATAAGATCCCAAAGTGCACGTGCTTTGATTGTTCGGTATACACGAACTGCAAACCCTTGACGTTCCCATTCACGGACATCGCCGACTTTATGCCATTCTTCGTTGTATGTAGCCATTTCTTCCGGCGAGTACTTTTCAACAGCTGGGAAGCGCAGGTCATAATCTGCGTTCTGTTCAACTGCTTTCATGAAATCGTCTGTCAATGTGACGGAAATATTTGCACCTGTGAGGAATTCCGCATTTTGTACGGAATAGGTTCCCCCATCACGCAATTTCGTTTCAGCATCTTTCAAGATTGCATCATTGAATCCACCCATACCAGGAATCGTCCGATAGTTCATTATCCCTTGGTACATCGCTTCTTCTTGAGCTGTAAGCGGTTTGAATTTCAGTTTTTCATTTGCTAATTTTTTTATCAATTCATCTTCGGTAGTTTCCACAAGGTAACGGAGGATTCTAGGATTCTGCATTTTTGAGATGATAAATTCGTAAATATCCGGATGCCAATCTGCTAACATGATCATCTGTGCACCACGTCTAGATCCACCTTGTTCGACAAGATGTGTCAATTTAGCTATATCATCGAGCCAAGAAACCGACCCGGATGATTTACCGTTGACGCCGCGTGCAAGTGTGTTACGTGGTCGTAGTGTGGATCCATTTGTCCCAACACCACCACCGCGACTCATGATTTCCATCACTTGTTTGCGGTGATCAGAAATACCTTCACGAGAGTCAGCCACGAAAGGCATAACATAACAGTTGAAGAAAGTCACTTCAGTATCTGAACCAGCTCCGTATAGAACACGTCCAGCAGGAATGAAATTCAATTTCGACAATTGATTGTAGAACTGATCGAACGATTCTTTTCGTCTTGCTTCTGTCGTTTCAACCGAGGCAAGTCCTGTCGCATTACGTTTGGCAATTTGCTCATAAAAAACTTCAAGTGGCTTTTCTAGAACTTCTATCGGTCTTGTAATGATACCTTTTTCCTGCTCAACTGGATTGTCGATCGCTGAGCGAAAATCTTTTTCAATCCATATATCTGCTTTTCCACTTTTTTTATCAATTGCAGTGATAAAGCCAAGTCCACGTGCCGGGAATTTCGGATCTTCCTTAACCGTTAGGACGACGAAATCACCAACTTTGAGTGTTTCCTTTTCCGTATCCTTAAACGAATATCTGTCAATCATGACAAGCCGGGATACCCCTTTATGTTCAATATGCATATCATCTGTAATTGGATGCACTTGCGGGAATTTAGAGATATCCGCATTCAGCTGTGCCTTGTCCAAGATAGGTTCCTGGTGTTTTGAAACAATGACCATTAACGCATCCCTCCTTATGGGATATATTCATAAAACAAAACATGTATTTTCACGTAGAACACTACATGTTGTGTTAATTATAATACCTAATATACTACATATTGAAACCTGCTTCAATAAAATAGTTTTTACATTAAACTCCAAATGCTTAATTTACGCATTTCGGAACGCTTAATTCTCGATAAATAGCACCAAAGTTACAGATGTTATTTTCTATATGTCCAGTCATCATTCGCATATTTTTCCCGCTCAATTTCCATTACGAATTCGATTTGCTGTTCTGTTAATTCTAATGGTACAAGTTCCATATCAAGCGCTGATTCGAAACCTTTTGAAAATGCATCTGTACATTCCTCAATTGAAACAGAGCGGTTTATCAGTTTATCTATCGCTACCGCTTTTTCTGGCAAACTCATACGCATTTGTTCGCGGTGTTCTTCCGTTTTAAAGTTAAAGAGAGAAACCAGTTTGTCCACATCAAGACTTAAAAGTATCGCACCGTGCTGTAAAATGACACCTTTCTGTCTTGTCTGCGCGCTTCCAGCAACTTTCTTCCCCTCAACAACAAGTTCATACCAACTTGGTGTGTCAAAGCAGACTGCACTTCTCGGTTTCTTTAAATCATTGTTCTGTTGTTCAGTTTTAGGAACTGAAAATGATGCATCTAAGCCTAAGTTGCGGAACCCTTCAAGCAAACCGCCCGAGATAACACGATACGCTTCTGTTACCGTTTCAGGCATTTCGGGATAACTTTCACTAACAATAACGCTGTATGTAAGTTCGTGCTCATGAAGGACACCTCTGCCCCCCGTTGGACGTCGAACGAATCCAAGTCCATTTTTTTTCACTTCACCCATATCTATTTCTCTTTCGACATTTTGAAAGTAACCAATTGATAACGTAGCGGGTTCCCATTCATAAAATCGAAGTACTGGGCCGATTTCCCCTTTACTATGCCATTCTAGCAGTGCCTCATCCAAAGCCATATTGAACGAAGCACGACATTTTCCTGAATTAATGAAGTGCCAAACCTTTTTTTTCATTCGAATTCTCCCTCCACAACGAATTTCATTTTATCATTCCCATTGAACAAGTGCCACTCAATCTTTATAATGATAAGGTAGAGAGAAAGGGGAAATTTGTTTTGAACTATTATATCCTAGGGGCCGTTGCTCTTATCGTAATCATTTATTTTGTTGTGACGATGCAACGTCTTAAGAAAGCTGTTACAAACTTGACGCAAGAGCAATTTATCGAAGGTTATCGGAAAGCACAACTAATCGATGTGCGTGAGCCCAAGGATTATGATGCTGGTCATATTCTGGGAGCGCGTAATATTCCGTACTCTCAGTTCCGTCAGCGACATAAAGAAATCCGGTCGGACAAGCCCGTTTACTTATATGATCAAAACGGTGGAAAAAGCGCACGTGGAGCCTTACTTCTAAGGAAAAAAGGATATGATCAACTCTTCCACCTGCAAGGCGGCTTCCGTCAATGGACAGGTAAAGTGAAAAGTAAGTAAAATATAAAGTTCTTCCCCTTGGGAGGAGCTTTTTTCAATACTAGAGTATGGAATGAAGCAGCATATGTCATTAAAGAAAACGATTAAATGAGTTCTTTTTCCAGCACGTTAGACGGCACTCGCATGCGTGTGGGGTCGTTCATTGCAAATACACCCCCCATATTAACCCAAGCGAGTTATCCTGCCCTCAGCAATGCTACAGGCGTTTTAACCGCGCTAATGAAGACCAATTGGACGAAACAATAATCCTTACGAATCAGGGACTTACAGAAACAGCGCAAGCTCTTTACAACAGTTATGCAGACGTTGAATGGGAGAAGTGCTAAACCTCGATTTACTCAAGTTATTCCACCACCGACAATGACAATTCTTCTGGCTAGATTTCCCTTTTATAAACCTCCACTTGCTCTAAATACGCCCACGACAAAAAGGCACAACAGGATTTGCTGTGCCTTTTGTCGATTACTTATTGTTTTATATAGCGCAAAACAGGATTACGTGCCGCCTTCGTTTCATCAAGACGATTGATAACTGTTGTATGCGGAGCATTTTGTACGATTTCTGGATTTTCTTCGACTTCTTTTGCAATTTGGATAAGAGCGTCACAGAAAGCGTCAAGTGTTTCTTTTGACTCTGTTTCTGTAGGCTCAATCATCATGCCTTCCTCAACATTAAGCGGGAAGTAAATTGTTGGCGGGTGATAGCCAAAGTCAAGCAAACGTTTTGCCATATCTAGCGTGCGCACACCAAGTTTCTTTTGACGGCGACCCGACAGAACGAATTCGTGTTTACAATGACGGTTATATGGAAGGTCGAAATGAGGCTCCAGTAAACGCATCATATAGTTTGCATTCAATACAGCATTTTCCGTAACTGCTTTCAAGCCGTCCGGGCCCATTGAACGAATATACGTGTATGCACGTAAATAGATTCCGAAGTTACCATAGAACGGTTTAACACGGCCGATTGATTGCGGTAAATTGTATTCAAACGTATAAACCTCATCTTTTTTCACAAGAACTGGTTTCGGCAGGTAAGGAATAAGATCCTTCTTCACACCGACCGGACCTGAACCTGGTCCACCACCACCATGAGGACCTGTGAATGTTTTGTGCAAGTTCAAGTGAACTGCATCAAAGCCCATGTCCCCAGGGCGTGCTTTAGACATAACTGCATTCAGGTTTGCTCCATCATAATAGAGTTTTCCTCCAGCAGCGTGAACAATCTCAGCCATTTCAAGAATTTCTTCTTCAAATAGACCTAGTGTATTCGGGTTCGTCAGCATAAGTGCTGCCGTGTCATCTCCTACATGTCGTTTCAGGTCCTCAAGATCAACAAGTCCGTCTTCACCCGATTTTACTGTAACCGTATCGAAACCGGCAACTGTAGCTGAAGCTGGATTAGTACCGTGTGCCGAATCCGGAACAAGTACTTTCGTACGTTTAAAGTCGCCGTTTGCTTCATGGAAAGCACGGATCATCATAAGAGCCGTCCATTCACCGTGCGCTCCCGCTGCTGGCTGAAGAGTCACTTCGTCCATACCCGTAATTTCTACAAGATGCTCTTGCAGGTCATACATTACTTCTAGTGCACCTTGAACAGTCGACTCATCTTGCAGTGGGTGAATATTTGCGAATCCAGGATAACGAGCAACGGATTCGTTGATTTTCGGATTATATTTCATTGTACATGATCCAAGTGGATAGAATCCGGAATCAATCCCGTGGTTACGATTCGAAAGTGCTGTGTAATGACGCATAATATCAAGTTCGGAAACTTCCGGAAGTTCTGCAACTTCCTCGCGAACAAATCCTTTTGGCAATAAGCCGGAAAGGTCAAGTTCAGGCACATCCAGTTCAGGAAGACTATAGCCTATCCGTCCTTCTCTAGTAAGTTCAAATATTAATGCCTGGTTATCTTTATGCATGAAGGGCCTCCATTTCCTGCACAAGTGCATCGATTTCTTCTTTCGTACGCTGTTCAGTCACAGCGATTAGAGCATGGTTTGCAAATTCAGGATACGTCAAACCTAAGTCATAGCCGCCGATTATCCCTTTTGTAAATAATGTTGTATTCACTTCTTTAACAGACTGTTTGCAATCAACGACAATTTCGTTAAAATGCGATCCACTAAATTTAACTTCAAACCCGGCTTTTTCAAATGCTTCCTTCGCATAACGTGTTTTGACAATGTTCTGATATGCAATTTCTTGCGCGCCTATTTTCCCAAGTGCAGTCATCGCAACAGAAGCTGCAAGTGCATTTAGGGCTTGGTTCGAACAGATGTTAGACGTCGCTTTATCACGACGGATATGCTGCTCTCGTGCTTGAAGTGTCAAAACGTAACCTCTGCGGCCCTCATCATCCGTCGTTTCTCCAACAAGACGCCCAGGTACTTTTCGCATCAACTTTTTCGTCACTGCGAAATAGCCACAATGTGGTCCGCCGAAAGATTCTGGAATGCCGAACGGCTGTGCATCTCCTACCGTGATGTCAGCGCCTAGCTTGCCAGGTGGCGTCAGTATTCCAAGTGCAAGTGGATTTGATGATACAACGTACAATCCGCCTTTAGCGTGTGTAATTTCCCCGATTTTTTGAATGTCTTCGATTTGACCGAAGAAGTTCGGGTATTGAACTAAAACAGCGGCTGTATTCTCGTCTATCAATTCTTCCAGCATCGCCATATCTGTTACGCCATCTTTTTGTGGAATCGTGACCACTTCGATATTTTGACCTGATGCATAGGAAAGCACTACATCACGAGATTCCGGATTAACCGTCTCGGAAACAAGAAGTTTCTTCCGACGCGTATGTCCAGATGCAAGCGTTCCCGCTTCTGCAAGAGCCGTACCGCCATCGTACATAGATGAGTTTGCAAGATCCATACCAGTCAGCTCACAAATCATTGTTTGGAACTCAAAAATCGCTTGCAACTCACCTTGCGAAATTTCCGGTTGGTAAGGCGTATAAGCCGTATAGAACTCAGAACGCGAAATAACATGGTCTACAATGATTGGTTTGTAATGATCATAAACCCCTGCACCTAAGAATGATGCATATGTGCGCGCATCCGCATTTTTCGACGCAAGTTTAGACAGTTCTTTTGTTAATGAAGTTTCAGATTTCGCTTTTTTAATATTGTATTCGCCTTTAAATCGGACCTTTTCAGGAATGTCCGCAAAAAGTTCATCTATGGATGAAATACCAATTGTTTTCATCATTTCAGCGCGATCAGTTTCAGTCATAGGAATATAACGATGCTGCATGTCCTCTTAACCCCTTTTCATAATGTTAGTATGATTAGCGTTTATAAAATGGTGTAGCAATAATTACAGCTTTCAAACGTTTATTTCGAATTTCTATTTCAACTTCAGTTCCTTCAGCAGTATGCTCACGATTCAAAAGCGCAAAACCTATATTCTTTTTAAGTGTTGGTGATTGTGTACCCGTCGTGACTTCACCGATTTGTTCTTCACCGAGGAATACTTTGTAACCAGTACGTGGAATCCCTTTATCAATCATTTCCAAACCGATAAGTTTACGCGGTACACCATTCTCTTTTTGTGCAGATAAAGCTTCTTTCCCATGGAAATCTGCTTCTTTATTTACTTTGACTACAAAACCTACACCCGCTTCAAGTGGTGAGATATCTTTTGACAATTCTTGTCCATATAACGGTAAACCCGCTTCGAAACGAAGTGTATCACGTGCTCCAAGACCCGCTGGTACGACGCCTTCACTTTCGCCTGCTTTCAGGATAGCAGACCATAGTTCAACAATCGCTTCCGGTGATCCATAAATTTCAAAACCATCTTCTCCAGTGTATCCTGTACGGGATACAAGCACTTTCTGACCTGAAATCTCGACATTTTCCTTGAAACGGAAAAACTTAATGTCTTCAAGCGGCTCGTTTGTCAACTTCTGAAGGACTTCCTGCGCTATTGGTCCTTGCAAAGCTAGAAGTGCATAGGAAGATGATACATTTTCAATTTTAACATCATCAGTCACGTAACTGTTCATCCACTCGAGATCTTTGTCGATATTTGACGCGTTGACAACAAGCAGATAGTCGTTTTCACCACGTTTGTAAATTAGAAGGTCGTCTACAGTTCCGCCATCTTCATAACACATAGCGGTATACTGCGCTTGTCCATCTTTAAGTTTCGAAACATCGTTCGTAACCATTTTTTGCAAATAAGGAAGAGAACCTTCCCCACTTACAAGCACTTCACCCATATGGGATACATCAAATAATCCTGCTTTCGTACGTACAGCTTCGTGTTCCGCTTTTATACTCGAGAATTGAACAGGCAATTCCCAACCACCAAAATCGATTGTTTTCCCGCCATACTCAGCATAGCTATCAAAAAGGACGGTACGTTGTAAAGTTTCTGACATAATTCATTCCCCCTTGGAAAATTGATAAAAAAGGACAGAGGTCCCCTAAGAAGAGAACCTCTGTCCTTGTACCTGAAAGTTTGACCTTACGGCTTTCCTCGTTGGTGGCCGATTATCCGGCACTCTCCAGAGATGCGTCCTGTATGAGTCTTGTTACCTGAGAGATTCATAACATAAGTCACTTGCTCCTTCGGCGACGCCTCTGCGTGCTCTCCTCATACAATCATTCGCGCTATTCAATTGAAATGAAAATGAATAAGATTCGGACAACTATTGCCCTTTCGCCTTATATCTTAACATTTCATCCATGTAAGTGCAATGCTTTTTAATTGACTGTCGTTTTAACGAACATTTATGCCTTTATAACCAAAAACGTTCGTGTATATCTTTGAAAATTAAACTTTCTGCTAACTATAGTTTTAAAAATCTAATCAACAGCTGATTTCCACTTATTACTTTTCCCCTTTAAGACGGCCAATTTGAAAAGCAATATAATCTACAATATCTCTTAACGAACGCTTTTCAGTTTCCACTTTAAAATGGGCACTTTGTAAGTAAAAAGGTTTTCGCGCATTAAATAAACCTTCAAGGTCGCTTCGGCTAGACCTTTGCACAATTGGACGATTCCGGTCGGTTGATATTCGCCGCCATATGTCACGAAATGGAGCATTAAGGAAAAAGACAAGTCCCGTCTCACGCATGACTTCCCTATTTTCCTTTCTCATCGCCACACCTCCACCCGTTGCAATGATACAATATTCATCACGAAATGAGCGGAGAAAATCCGTTTCCAAATTACGGAAATACTCCTCGCCGTGCAGTTCAAATATTTGTGGAATCGACAAACCTGTCATCTTTACGATTTCATTATCCATATCGTAAAAGGGCATTCTTGTTGCATAACTAAGTCGTTTGCCGATTGCACTTTTTCCACATCCCATAAAACCAACTAAATATACTTTCTTCATCTCATCACCCATTTGGCAGAACGAATATGCTTATCCGCTCCGTTTCATTGTCCTCACCGTTTCGTTCTCATAATACGTCTCAAGCGAATCGTAATTCCTTTGTAGACTATCATGCCATGAAACGAGGGAGAAAAGAAAGAGACTAACGAAAAATAATAAAATAATTGTTGCTGCAAGCATGGCTCCATTTTCATTCCGGATACAATCCAACCGCAAACCCCCTTACTTTTACTGAACCATTAAGCAGCAATACATGAGCAGTTAAAGTCATACCGTCATAAGTGAATCTCACTGACTGAACTCCCGTAATCAATGGGACATGTCCTTCTCCGTTAACTAGTTTTCTAATGACATTCCGACTTTGTCCTATGTTTATCCTCCCACGGCTTGTGACAAGACGAAAAGTAGTTCCTTCATAAAGCAATTGAATTTCACTAACATCTGAAAGCAGTTTTTGCATATCCAGTGAAAACAGTTCCCACTCTGTGGAGGAGGTGTCAAAGAACTTTTCCTCTATTGGCTCTTTCCAAAAAAAGAACAAAATAAATAAATGAAGAAAAATAGACAATACAGTTAGTTGGAAAATGCTTTCTAGGAACGTATAGCCCTTTTCGTCACGTACCTTTAGGTATTTACGCATTTATCGTACACCTTATCAATAATTTCATATGACACACAGACAGCTTCTCCATGAATGGACCACTTATAATCGATTTCTTCAATCTTCCGGACACCTTCCGATAAACCATATGCTTTAAAATAGATAGCGCCTTGTAATGCAGTTTCCGAAGCATACATTGCCGCCTTTTTTAACTGTAGTTTGGAAGTCGCGAAAGTGGAGAAAGGAAGTAGTGTGCCAAATATCACAATTACTATAGTCAATGTCAGTATCGTTTCCGGCCACGAATAGCCCCCTTCATTCATAAATAATCATCCTTCCACGCTGAAATTGTAACCGTATTTCAATCACACCTGAACTTGTCGAGAATGCAAGTGTGCCAGCTTTAATAATATCTCCGTTTGCATGAAACCCCACCTTCGATGATGTACTACTGCTTAGATAATGCATGCCTTCAGGAAATACATTCCTTGCAATTACTTTTCCACTTAGTTCAGAAGTAGTAAATTCAGATCCGGAATGTTTGAACTCCAATTGGGTTATTACAGAATTCGCCATGGAATAGGCTTGCATGTCTTGCACGGAAGCAATAAATACTTGAAGGGCATCTTCTTCTGATTTCACTCGAATCCATTGATCCCCGATAGGTAAAATGATTGCCGTCATAATTGACAAGACAGCTAATACAAGAATCATTTCAAGGAACGTGAATCCACTTTCCTTAGTTACCTCCACCGTCTGCTCCTGAACCTGCCGTCCCACCCACTTTATCTACTTTGCCGTCCACTATAACTAAAAGAGTGCCGTCTGGACACTGCGCAGTTTCGGGTAAATATTCTCCAGTAGTTAAATTACTCATAGTTGGCACGTGTTTTTTGTCCATTTTATAAGCCTCAACCTGGCCTTGTACCATTTTAGAGAACGCTATGAATAGCAACCCTTTTGCATACGTATCTTTATGAATTCGAACTTTCATCTAGCAGCTTTTCCATTTCGATAGCTTCTTTTCCTACATTTTTACCTCGTCCTAAGTAGCTCCCACCGCTTTCAATGTAATTATTCCCTGAAACGCGATAATAATTATAATTTTCATGGTCATGGTCAATCCTTGAATCGTCTATATCTTGCCAGTACTCCCGTGCGGACTTATGGGTTCGCCTTACGGTTTCTGTAAAATAATGAACGTTTACAGATTCAATTTCTGACATCGGAAAAATAGAATTAAACTCAAGTATCTCACCCTCAAAGTTCGGAAATGAAAAATCAACAGTACATTCATAATCACCAACAACAATTTCCTTGAGCAGATCTAATTTTTCTTCTTTAGTGATTCCTTTTCCGAATTGGATTCCGTCTATTAGCTGTTTTTTGGACTCAACCTTTTGTTTAAGTAAATGGATTGTATTAATGTTGATTTTTTCTCTTTGCTGTTCTAGCATTTCAATCTCATTATCATTTCGGGTAATACGATTTAAAAGACGGTCTTCAACACTCTTATGACTACTGTCTAGTCCATCTACTAGCTTTTGTTCTAAAGCCTCATTCTCAGTTTTTAACCGCTTAATATCAACAGTGATTTCATTTCTTCTATTATTTAAATTAGCGGTTTCAAAATCAATGCGCTTCATTACTTTACTGTAACCTGCGTGATCTGACATCCCGTCAATAAGACTAGATCCACCGACTCCATCAAATACCTCATTCACATTGTTAATTGAAATACCTCTAACCTCGCAACCTTGCCCCTTACGTCTATTTTGACACATATACGTGATTTTATTTTTATGCCCCATATGTCGAACGAATCTGCTTCCACAATTTGAACAGAACAACTTTTCGTGATAAATATCATTCACACTAGGACGTTTGCCACGCTTTGTAGTCTTGTTGATGCGCATAGCACGTACCTTGTTGGCTTGTTCCCATTCCTCAACAGTGACGATTGGAGGGACAGCGTTTGGAATCTCAATCCATTCCTCTTCAGGATTATCCGTTCGTTTCACATCAGTTACATTTATCTTCTTGCTCCTGTTAACCACTGCGACAGAGGTATATATACGATTTGAAATAATCCTCAAAATTTTATCGCTACTCCACTTGTTGCCTTGTTGGGTCGGTATTCCTTTTTCATTGAGTCGAGTCGTTAGAATATGTGATCCTTGTGTTTCGTAGTTGTCGTATATGAATCTGATAACTTTTTTCTGTTCTTCATTGATGACAAATTCACCTTCATTATTACGCTCATATCCGAATGGCAATCGTGCTGGACGATAAAAGCCACGCTCAGAGGTGAATTTCTTTGTAAAACTGACACGCTTAGATAAATTTGATGATTCCTTTTCTGCAATAGTGAAAAGCAAGGGAAGCACAAAATCAGCGTTTGAATCATTAGAGGAAACACCGGCATTCTCAAAGTTTACAATTACACCCATGTCTCTCAATCGGTTAACTGCATTCATTCCAATTTCCAAGTTGCGACTAAATCGTGAAGCATCTTTTACGATTATTAAATCAAACTTAGGTTTTCTTTTAGATGTATTAAAAGTATCTGTTCCTTCATTGTTCATGTCATATCTTAATCCGGCATCTACCATCATCTGAGTGAACATAGGACGTTGTCGGACACTCGTTGCGGAACCAACTTCAGGATAAATCTCTGTTAGCTCATATCCTTTACGCTTACAGTATTCTGTGTAGACTTCACGCTGAATTTCTTTACTTTTCTCTTGCTCCTTTTTGTTCGTACTGACGCGCGTATAAAGCACCGCTCTTTTCATGCACATATTCTCCTCCTTTATTTTAAATGCATAACAACCTATACACTAATTGTAGCACATTTAAGATGAGTTCCTTCTATAAGATAAGCGAATAAAAAGCATCAGCATCAGCAACAGAAATATTAATTTGAATGTTTTCTAACCTTTTCTAAATTGTACATGCATTAACCTGATAGCCCAGACATACGATGTAGAGAAAGTTAGCAAAAGTTGGAAGGAGGAGGCTCACTAATGACAGAAAAGAAAGAAGCACAAATACAAATAGCATCCAAACTAAACCCCGAATTAGACGCTGATCTAATTGCAGAAATCAAAAAGATCTCTAAACGTGACAGGAGTCGATTCTATCGTGAAGCCGTAAGATTCTACCTCAAACACCTCAAAAAGATTGAGGATAATTAACCCGATCTATGTCCAGACGTGCGTTCCGATTAATGTTCAGATGGGGCACATTGACAATAAAATCAGTCGGATAATCATGTTCAGTTGTACGTTCCGATTGACGTTCACCCCATTCGTCAAATTGCACATTATAAAGCCAATCGTCATAAGGGTTACACGGCTTTCTGGAATGTGCAGATGGCTGCAACTCTTATTACATAAGAGAACCCTGTGGCGTTTGAAATCAAAGGAGGAATGTTGAAATGATATTCGAAATTGTAACTTCTGGAATCATGGGAGGAATTGCGTTGAAAGCTTATATCAAAAAGCAGGGTTTAGCGACCAATGATTCGGGGAAAATCCAGCGAATTATTTCGTTGAGCGGCTTAAATGTTAAAGACGGAAAAGACACTTTAACAACTCAGCTTGTCCGAAAGAAGCAACATGATTGGGGATGGGAATACAAATACAGGATTCCACTCGGAAGAAGTTTCAATGACTATTTGAACAAACAAAGCATCTTGGAAGATGGGCTAAATAATAGACGACAACGAATTTCATTTGCTGACTTAAAGGATCTCCAACTAGATGCGAATATCATTGATAATCTAAAAACGCTATGGACTAACAAATTGACTGAAAGCAAGGAAATAGAATTGTCGTTTGATGGACTACTGATTATACGAATTTACGATGAGCCAATGCCTACATTAATCAATTGGAATGAAAGCCTTTTAAAACCTAATACTTGGTCAGTTCCTATAGGTTTCTTGCGTAATAAAGAAGTAATTCGGCATGATTTTGATAAAGATAAACATCTAATTGTAGCTGGCGCAACAGGTTATGGTAAAAGCGTAATTTTAAAACTCATTACAACAACATTAATCAAGCAACAACCAAAAGCCGTAGAGTTGTCACTGATTGATTTAAAGGGTGGTTCAGCATTCCATAGGTTTAGGAATTGTAATCAAGTTAAATACTACTCTCGTGACCCTGAAAGTGCTGAAAACGTATTAAAAGACATTCAAATAGACATGAATAGGTCATTTGAGAGCATTGTTAATAATGGATATGAAGATGTAAAAGAGGCGAAAATAAAAAAACGTTATTTTATCATCATAGATGAAGCAGCCGACTTAGCGGAATACAAAGACGCTATGGCTATTATTACAGATATTGCTCGTCGTGGGCGTTCAGCAGGTTATTATCTCATTTTTTGTACACAGTACCCCACCTCACAAGTAATTCCTTCTCAGACGAAAAGGAATATTATCGCTCGATTGTGCTATGTCGTAGACACGGATACTGCTTCAAGAGTGGTGTTAGATGAAGGTGGAGCAGAAAAGCTACCTGACATCCCCGGACGTGCAATCTATAAGTGCAATGTAAAACGCTATATTGTACAGTCTCCATACATTTCAAACGAAACTATCCATGAAACCATCTCACCTTTTATCGAAGATAAGGTTACTGAAACTCCTAAGGCTAAGGAGAATGTCATTAGATTCATTCCTGTCAAAAAGGAGGGCTCAGAAATTGAAAAGAGTGTTGGACTCCAGAGGAGAACGGCTTCTGCTACTTTTAAAGAAAAATGATTTTATGACTCGGGATCAACTAAATAAATATTTCATGTTTGGCACAATAAGTCATACAAACAGAGTGCTTAGAGGATTGTCTGACTATCTTATGACGATACGTGAGGGTTATCAGACCATTTACTATCTGTCCAAAAAAGGGAGAGAATATGTCGAGTGCACGAAAATCAGAAAAAAAGGTGGGCATGTTCAGCACATACTCATGCGAAATGATATGTGGATATTTCATTACTGTCCTCAGGCTTGGAAAAACGAGGTCGAAGTGAACGATACTTATACAAAAATAGTTGTTGATGCTATGTTTACTGGCGAATGGGATAGAGTACACTTCTTGGAAGTCGATCATACGCAGACTATGGCAGAAAACCGAAACAAAATTAAACGTTATAAAGAGTTGTATCAAAATGGAATAATTGAACAGAGTGAAGAGTGTAAAGGTCAATTTCCTAAAGTTGTATTCTATACAACGACTAAATACAGGAAAAAACAATTGAAGGAAGAATGCAGAAAGATGGAACTGCCTGATTACGCGGTTTATACGATAGACGATATTAAATAAGGGGGAATATAGATGGGAAGAAATCTTAACTTTGATGTTGTTTCAGAAGGCGAATATACAGATTTTAGTGATAGGTACGAGAATGAAAAACCATCCGTGCGAAATGGTGTATTAATTGGTGTTGCTACTGCTGCTACTGCTAGTTTGGCAACCTATGCGATTACGAGTACGAAATACACTAATCCTACTATTCCCGAAGCTCTAGTTAATCCAACCTCTATTCCACCAATAATTGAACCAATCAACGTACTAGCACAAACGCCCCTCATGCCCGTCAATGCAATGGCTACCCCCGACTTAATTCCGACTGGATTTATTGCAGAAGGATCAATGGAAATGCTTGCTACTATTTTCAATCCTGTGATTCAAATATTAGTTGCTATTAGTTTACCTATTGCTTCTCTGGTTATGGTGGGCTCACTTTTCTTCTTTATGTTTGGTCAGACAGAAAAAGGGCTGTCAGCAATCATGCATGCTGGATTAGGATACCTCCTCATACAAGCGAGTCCTCTACTTATAACTATACTAAAGCAATTCGGGAATGCATTTTGAACAAATAAAAAAAGCGACCTATCCACAATCAAATCTGTGGACGGGTCGCTTTTGCTTTCATTCAGATTTAGGAAACATTTGCCACTTCATCCAGAATGTCTTATCATAGAACTATCCGAAAATATTATGGGGGTTTGGCATGAATACTTTATTTTTCATTATCTTTTTATTGTCTATTCCTACGCTTATTTATTTTGTAGTCCGTTGGATCATATCGTACTATAACAAAAAGCATGATCACGCTAAGAAAATGCTGAAATTAATGGGTGCGTCAGGAGGACTCATGCTTCTCGCTTTTATAGGATTCATAGGTTTGAGTGCAACGTTTTACATTGTTGCCTTTTTATCGACCATGGCGTTAATGTACTTCATCGTTAGATTTATTATTTCTAAGATAAGGAAAAAAGACGTTCAACGTTTGAAGTATAGGAAATTTAGTTGGATAGCATTCGCTGTCATGGTTGTTTCGATTGGAATATCAGGTAATACCGCTGAGATAGAACAAGCCGATAAAGACGAACCTAAGATAGTCGAAACATCAGCTCCGGTAGTAAAGGCTGAACCAAAAGAAGTAGTTAAAGCAAAAGCTGCTGACAAAGCTGCTGCCGACAAAACTGCTACTAACAAAGCTGCTGCCGACAAGGCTGCTGCTGACAAAGCTGCTACTGACAAGGCTGCTGCTGACAAAGCTACTGCTGACAAGGCTGCTGCTGACAAAGCTGCTGCCGACAAGGCTGCTGCTGACAAAGCTGCTACTGACAAAGCTGCTGCTGCTGACAAAGCTGCTGCTGCTGACAAAGCTGCTGCTGATGCTGACAAAGCTGCTGCTGCTGACAAAGCTGCTGCTGACAAAGCGGCTGCCGCTCAGAGTGAATCGTTTCAAAATTGTACAGATTTAAGAACAAAATATCCTAGCGGTGTAGCGAAAGGTCATCCAGCTTATGAATCGAAAATGGACAGAGATAAGGACGATTGGGCATGTGAGCAATGAAGATAAATAATAGCTTGTAAATAAAAACTCCAACATCCTCATATGGTGTTGGAGTTTTTTATATCAACTTTTTTTGAGATTCACTCATCAAATCATCTCCATTTTTAGTTTTATCCCCCAAATTATTATTCCATTCTCCAAGTTTTACTATTCATATAATAATTTTATCTAGACTAATGTGCCTTCTTCATATTTCACCTCAAATATATTTAAAAATATTCCGCTTTCATCCCACTCAACTCCTGCACCAAACGTCAATTCAATTCCCGTCATACCAGACTCATAGATTTCTTTGACCTTTGTAATCCTTGCATCCAGTGTCACGCCCCACTCCAGATTTTGCAACGTAACAATATCAGCCAGGTCACAACGTGACTTAATATGCACCTGTCCCTCCAAGTTTACTTCCTGTTCGTAATCAGCCCACTTTCAATTCCCACGATTGATGAAATCTGCTTCTACTTCTGCAGCAATCCAGAAATAGGTTCCGAACTCGTTTAATATACGGGTTACGTTTTTATTATATAAACAGCAACCTAGGATTTCACTCGTTCCATCTAATTATATAGAGTGTGTATCCAAGCGTGGCCTCATAAGTTTTCTGGCTCAGACTTAGCTACTATTTGTATTTGGATCAGTCAACGGGTAGCAAGCGATCCCTTAGTCCGATTATGTAGCAGGCTTCATGCAACTACAGGTACTTTACTTAGCCCTGAGGGATTAAATAAACGTTTAGCCGACAGGCACTCCTAGACTGTACAGTAATTTACCCGTATCTGAAATATCTCCTGGTTGTGCGTCGGCTGCATAGAATAAAATGCCACTTATCATAAAAGATAAAAAAATCAATAAAATAGGTGACTGTGGCTACGATTAAAAAATAAGCCGTGTATAACATATTTGCGTTTTGTCGACAAAACCTTAGAAAAGAGAGTAGAAAATTTTTCGTATAATTGTTAAACAATTGTTAATACTAGCTGATGTGTGGAATTTTTATAAAGGAGGCTTTTTTATAATGGAAAAGTACAGTTATTCAATTTTTTTTAAAGATGAAAATTTTACTACGGGATGTCAAATATTAAAAGAAAAGGTCGATGAAGTTCATGCTAATGATGTAGATCCACGGTCGGATCCTTTTTTTGCTGTGGATGGTGATCCTACTACAGGATGGTTTGCTGGAAGAGGCATTCCGTATTCAGAACTTAAAGTTAGATTAAGCGAATCCATACCAATGTCTACTTTATTAATTCAAACATGGTCACCTTTCGCTGTTGTTAATAAATATGAAATTTATGCGAAAGAAAGTACTACTTCTGACTTAGTAAAAGTTGGTATGAAAACTGTACCCATTGATGGTAAACCTTTCCCTGGTGATACTACAACTGTTGATATAGACATAAATCCCCCAAGAAATTATCAATATTTCGAAGTACATGTACAAGGTAATACATTAATTATTGAAATTAAAGCATGTAGTTAATAGTATATAAGGAAATAAACACATTGGATTAAAACCTGAACTGCACCCCGAATGGTGGACACTTTCCATTTATTCGGGGTTTTTCTATTTCCTTAGATAATAATTCCCGTTATGTTCCGCGATTCATTAATTAAACTATTGTTGCCCCCGAAAGATTCATATTTATCAAGGCCTTTTCAATACTTTGGATTTCTTGTTAAACTATATTGTACTAATAGTTGATATTATAAATTTTTATACACTATGGAAAAGGGGAGAATGGTTGTTTTGGAAAGAAAAAAGGAAAACTCGCTCAGATAAAAAGGTGCAAGTTGCTCCAACCATACCAATCAGGACGAAGAAAAGAATTGAGGTTTTTGCAGAAGTGATCAATCAACCAATGTTCGTCGGCAAAAGCTTGTTCATGGAGGGAATTCACCAATATACAGTTATAAGTAATAAGTAAAGTTGCTCCATATTTGCAGAATGGAATCCTCAGAATCGAAAATAAGTATTTAATAGGTGACAACGAAAATCCCATGCTTCGATTAGCGAACGGCAAGTCTAAGCGGATCAGTATACGATTCACGCAAGAAGAATATTGTGATGTCCAGTTGCTCAGTGACTTACTAGAGGTTTCAGCATCCAACGCCGTTGCATCTATCTTGAACGCAGGCATTGACGATGTGGACACTGTAGAACGCATCTTAAAATACAACAGCAACCGAACGGCTTCTGAGATAGCCAAGAATAAGGAATTGAAAAAACTTATGAGGTTTGTGAATCGGGATTATACCTATATAGATAAACCGATTAAAAAAACACAAAAAACCACCGCAAAGGTTTCCGATAAAAACAGATACCTCGACAGTAGGAATCCAGAATTAGCAGTTGATAACGAAACTTATAAATGGGAATTTGAATAAAAAAGCGACCTTTCCCTAATCGGATTGATGTGCACCCCAAAAGTTAGAGTCAAAATCTAACTTTTGGGGTGTTTTATTTTGGTTAAATATAGTGAATCTCTTAAACTGATGGTCGTGCGG
>NZ_JBXCJE010000014.1:0-81767 GCF_056786535.1 Sporosarcina sp. Y352 | reverse complement strand
AGGTCACACCCGTTCCCATACCGAACACGGAAGTTAAGCTCTTCAGCGCCGATGGTAGTTGGGGGTTTCCCCCTGTGAGAGTAGGACGTCGCCAGGCCCAAGGTCGTTGCCAATAGGTAATGGCTTTTTTCTTTGGTTATTTTTAGCTTCTTGCCTTATTGTTGGCTACTGTAAAACGTATGTTTTTAAATCCTGAGAATGAATCTAATTTTAAAAGACGACATTTCGTTCAATTTCGAATGAAATGTCGTCTTTTTCTATATCTAACTCTAGATAATTTTTCCGTTCTGTACAATTTCAACCGTTATTTAAATAAGTAAATCCAATAAGCTAACGTCTTTAAGGCATGGCTTACGGAATTTTGAGGAATGGTTTGGTGTGTTTACTATCGAGAGAGTTGTTGATTCGGAGTGTGGATTGAAGATCGCTTGGCGCTCTGGGGATGCCTCTGGCCCTAAGCCTGGATTAGCGCTTCGCATCCAGTCTTACGGCTTCGGCTACCCCGTTGCCGCGCCTTCGCTAGGGTGTTCATAATTGAGAGAGTTGTGATTTTCAGATGTATGGACTGAGATTATAATGTGATTCCTATTTGATACAAATTTTATTCAAGAAAGATGCATTACAGATTGCAGGTCTAATCCCTGATAACGAAATGTGCTTTCTTACACGGACTATCCAGCGCAGGCGCGTCTTCGTGGTAGCCGGAGCGATAAGACTGAAAGTGGTCTTCTTTCTGGCTTATCGCGGGAGGCATCCACAAAGCGTCGAAGCGATATTGGTAGGATTTTCAGTTCGTTCCATATAATAGGAAATTAGTTAATCGCATTATCGCTCGGTTTATATACACTTTTTCCAGAAATTTCAGCCGATATGCTACACCTCTATTTAAACTCTATCGGAATATCATCGGCACTTGTAATTCAAACACTCGAAGATATATGGACCTATTCTTAATGTCTTGAAATCGGAGTCTATCAACGATAGGATGAAGTTACGCAAAAGAAAGGGATGGTTATTTTGCAAATGGTGCTCATTATCTTTGCCATCAATATCGTGTACGTAACATTTTTCACGGTACGCATGATTATGACTTTAAAAGGGTATAGGTATATCGCTGCGGTAGTGAGTATGGTGGAAGTTGTCGTTTATGTTATCGGTCTTGGTTTGGTACTGGATAATTTAGATGAAATTCAGAATTTAATTGCATATGCAATCGGTTATGGTTGTGGTGTAATTATAGGTACGAAAATTGAAGAGAAAATGGCGCTGGGTTATATTACGGTGAACGTAATCACCTCAAAGGAAAATTTGAAATTACCGAGTATATTAAGAGAAAAAGGATACGGAGTTACAGATTGGTCAGCAAATGGCCTAGATGGTGATCGAACATCCATGCAGATTCTAACTCCGCGTAAATATGAATTGAAGCTATACGTTACAATAAAAGAAATAGACCCAAAAGCTTTTATTATTGCCTATGAAGCGAAAACCATACATGGCGGGTTCTGGGTTAAGAGCGTAAGGAAAGGAAAGTTATTTAAGTGAGTAAAAATAAGACGATGTGGTATGAAGTTAAAACGGATGAGACGATTGCAGAGTGCTTGAAGAGAATGACTGATGACGGGTATACAGTTGCTGCTCGAAAGGAAGAGCCGCTGTTTGAAGAGGTAAATGGTGAATTTATACCTATCAGGCAGGTTATCAAATTCAAAGGGATACGAACAGAAGAATAAAACAGCTAAAAGACGAACGATTTAAAAGTATAATATATTATTGTTCGTCTTTTATCGTTGACGAATGCGCTAGAACTTGCTAAAATACAAGTAGTAAATACGAATCCCCATATATGCTGTGGAATTGGCCACAGTGTTTCTACCAGGACACCGTAATGTCCGGACTATGCGGGAAAGCGACTTTCAAGAATGTTAGCGAAAGGTGTGTGGGTACCAATGGGTGCATTCATCTTAACGCATATTTCAACGTCCTCGAATGGCCGGCTTTTCATGCATTTGAAAAGCAGTCTATTCGAGGTTTTTTAATTACTTGAGAAATTGGGGAAACTCGTATTGTTGGCAACATCAAACATGGATTATTTGTGATTGAACTCCAACACATTTGTATTTGGAATTTAACAGTTATCTAAAAAAAATAGTGGATTGGACTATATGGTCGTATCATACGCCGATCCTGATTTGTAACAAAGAACTTCACTTCGTGCGCTTATCTTGCGCCTGCTACATCAAAGACGGCGCATTGCGCTTTTCCAATAAAGGAGCGGATTAAATTTGGAACCGAAAATCGGTGTTATTATGGGAAGTAAAAGTGATTGGGAAACGATGAAGCATACGTGTGATATTTTGGACGAACTTGAAGTCCCGTATGAGAAGAAAGTTGTCTCCGCGCATCGTACTCCTGATTTTATGTTTGAATATGCTGAACGAGCGCAAGATAAGGGTCTGGAAGTTATTATCGCAGGAGCAGGCGGCGCGGCACATTTGCCGGGGATGGTTGCAGCAAAAACATTACTTCCTGTTATCGGTATTCCTGTTCAATCAAAAGCGCTAAATGGGATGGATTCTCTGCTATCGATTGTCCAGATGCCAGGCGGTGTTCCGGTTGCTACTATGGCGATTGGGAAAGCGGGTGCTGTAAATGCAGGTTTGCTTGCGGCACAGATGCTAGGAGTGCATGATTTAGCTTTAAAGAAACGTATCGAAGAACGCCGCGACAACATGCGTGATGCGGCATTAGAAAGCAGTGGTGACTTACTTTGAAAACAATTTTACCTGGACAAACGATAGGGATTATTGGCGGCGGTCAGCTTGGCAGAATGATGGGACTTGCAGCAAAAGAAGCGGGTTTCAAGATTGCTGTGTTGGATCCAGTTATGGATTCCCCCTGTGGACAGATTGCTGATATCCGTATCGTTGCGCCTTACAATGATGAAGCGGCGCTTGAAGAACTTGGTGAAGTGAGCGATGTCATCACATATGAATTCGAAAATATTGATTACGAAGGACTCAAACGACTTTCTGAAATTGCACATGTACCTCAGGGAGCTGAACTTGTCCGGATTACGCAGAACCGAATAATCGAAAAATCTGAAATCACTGCATCAGGTGTACCTGTTGCGAAATATGTTACAGCACAGACATTCGAAGAACTAACGATGAAAATTGGTGACATTGGTTTCCCATGTATCGTCAAAACAGCATTCGGCGGTTATGACGGTAAAGGCCAAGTGAAAATTGATAAAGAACAAGAACTTCACTTGGCTGAGTCACTCTTTACGCATTCGGCATGTATAGCGGAAGCATTTGTCCCGTTCACAAAAGAAATATCCGCTATCATTCAGCGCAATGCAGAAGGACAGTCCTATTGTCTTCCAATTGCTGAAAATATTCATAAACACCATATATTGCATGAATCAATCGTGCCAGCTAGAGTACTCGAAAGCGTTTTGGTACGAGCTGAAGAAGCAGCAACAAGAATTGCAGATCATCTCAACTTAGTCGGAACACTAGCCGTCGAAATGTTCGTTTTAGAAAACGGCGAAATTGTTATAAATGAATTGGCACCACGTCCACATAACTCCGGACATTATTCCATTGAGGCATGTAATATTTCACAGTTTCATCAGCACATCAGAGCTGTTTGTGGGTGGCCTCTACGCAAACCAATTTTGTGGGCACCTTCAATTATGGTGAATGTACTTGGTGAACATGTCGCGCCACTAACAAAAGTGGTTAAAGAGCATCCTGATTGGTCCATCCATTTATACGGTAAGGCAGAGGCAAAGGAAAAGCGTAAAATGGGGCATGTTACTATCATGACCAACAGCATTGAAGAAACGCTGGAAGAGATTGAAGCTACAAGCATCTGGTCATAATTCGAGGATGGTATTGATGATATATCCATCCGGTTACGAGAGTGGTCTAGTCAAAACAGATGCAACTTGCTGGAGCCATAGATTTTGAAAAAAGTCCATTTCCAGGAACAAATTAAACTAATTTTATTTGGGAGGAAAAAAACATGACTAAAGTAAACGTATACGTAACACTCCGTGAAAGTGTTGTTGATCCACAGGGAATCACAACGAAAGATGCACTTCAAACATTGGGCTTTAAAGAAGTCGAAAGCGTACGTATTGGCAGATTAATCGAGCTAGAAGTAGACGGGTCAGCTACAGATATCGATGCACGTGTCAAAGAAATGTGCGAAAAGCTTTTAGTCAACGAGGTCATTGAAGATTACCGGTACGAAATTGGGGAGGTCGCGGTCAAATGAAGTTCGCTATTCTTGTTTTCCCAGGATCGGGCTGTGACATCGACATGCACCACGCGGTAAATAATGTTTTAGGCTATAAAGTAGAGTATGTCTGGCATACAGAAGCGATTCTTGATGGATTTGACGCAGTACTCATTCCGAGCGGAGCATCATATGGAGATTATCTGCGACCGGGTGCATTAGCACAAAGTTCACCTGCAATTGCTAGTTTGAAGGCATTTGCTGCAACAGGGAAACCTGTGCTTGGCGTGGGTAACGGATTCCAAATTCTTGCCGAGGCAGGCCTTTTACCAGGAGCTTTCTTGCGCAATAAAGGATTGAAGTTCAGATCAGGTAAGACGAAATTGACTGTCGGAAATGTAGATTCTCTATTTACAGCAGGCTATGAAAAAGGGCAAGAAATTACAATTCCATTTGCTCATGAATATGGCAACTACTATGTTGACGAAAAGACAGTAGAAGATTTGAACAATAATAACCGAATCGTATTTACATATGCGGACGGGAATGCAGATGGCAGCACAGCAGATATCGCAGGCGTATTGAACGAAACGGGCAATGTACTCGGCATGATGCCACTTCCTGAACGTGCAGTAGAGGAAATCATCGGAGGAACAGACGGATTGCTTCTATTTAATTCAATCTTGAAAAGGTGGAGTGAAAATAATGTCAGCCAAGCATGAACCGAACGCACAACAAATTAAAGATGGAAAATTATATTTACAAATGGGAATGTCTGACGCAGAATTTGAACGTGCAGAAGAGATGTTAGGACGCCTTCCAAACTATACGGAAACAGGCCTTTTCTCGGCACTATGGTCTGAACATTGTTCATATAAAAGCTCAAAACCGGTACTTCGTAAATTCCCGACTGAAGGTGCGCGTGTTCTTCAAGGGCCAGGCGAGGGTGCTGGAATTGTTGATATCGGTGATAACCAGGCAGTTGTGTTCAAAATGGAATCACATAACTCTCCATCTGCCATCGAACCATTTATCGGTGCGGCAACAGGTGCCGGCGGGGTTCTACGTGATGTATTCTCAATGGGCGCACGCCCAGTAGCACTCGTCAACTCCTTACGTATTGGGGAATTATCGAATGCACGTGATCGTTATTTATTCGAAGAAGCTGTAGCAGGTATGGCAAGTTACGGTAATGCAATTGGAATTCCTACAATTGCTGGTGAAGTGCAGTTTGACAATTGTTATTCAAAACGTCCTTTAGTTAATGCAATGGCTGTTGGCCTATTGAACCATGAAGATATTCAAAAAGGTGTCGCTGCAGGCGTTGGCAATACAGTTATGTATGTAGGTGCAACAACGGGGCGCGATGGCATACATGGTGCAACGATGTCTTCAGTGGAAGTAGCTGTTGAAGAAGAAGAAGCGGAACTACCGGTTATGCAGGCGGGAAATCCTTTCCTAGAGAAACTTCTAATGGAAGCATGCTTGGAGCTTGTGAAATCGGATGCACTTATTGGTATTCAAGATATGGGTGCTGCCGGGTTAACATCTTCTGCTGCTGAAATGGCATCTAAAGCAGGATATGGCGTGGAACTGAACTTAGATTTAGTACCGCAGCGTGAAGAGGGAATGACAGCATACGAAATGATGCTCTCGGAATCACAGGAGCGGATGCTTGTTGTTGTGAAAAAAGGCCGTGAACAAGAAGTGACCGACCTATGCGCGAAATATGAGATTGAAGCAGTTTCGATAGGTGAAGTAACAGACGATAAAATGCTACGTCTTTTCCATAAAGGTGAAGTGGTTGCGGAAATTTTAGCGGATACTTTAGCAGAAGATGCACCTGTTTACCATAAGAAATCTGAGGAACCAGCTTACTTTAGAGAATTTCAAGCTATGGAAATGACAGAGCCTGTAGTGAATAATGTGCATGAAACGTTAATGGATTTGCTACAACGTCCGACGATTGCATCGAAAGAATGGGTTTATAACCAATTTGATACGCAAGCACGTTCAAATACAATCGTTGCACCAGGCTCTTCCGCGGGTGTCATTCGTGTAAGTGGAACGAATAAAGGACTCGCAATGACGTCTGATTGTAACTCTCGGTTTGTGTACCTAGATCCGGAAACGGGTGGTAAAATCGCAGTCGCGGAAGCAGCACGTAACATAATTTGTTCAGGTGCAGAGCCGATTGCAATAACAGATTGCCTAAACTTTGGTAGTGCAGACAAGCCAGAAGTATTTTGGCAACTTGAGAAATCTGCAGAAGGAATCTCAGAAGCATGTCGCAAGCTGAATGCGCCTGTAATTAGTGGTAACGTTTCTTTATCAAATGAAGTGAACGGCGTTCCAATCTATCCAACACCTACGATTGGTATGGTTGGTATTATTCACGATTTAACACATGTAACAACTACTGAATTCAAACGCGCAGGCGATGTTATCTATGTTATCGGCGAAGCAGCACTTGATTTTGGTGGCAGTGAATTGCAACAAATGACGGAAGGTAAGATTTTCGGCCAAGTACCGTCAATTGAACTTGATGTTGAAGCGGCACGCCAGAAAGAACTTCTTACAGCAATCCAAGCAGGGCTTGTACAATCTGCAACGGATTTGTCAGAAGGCGGTTTCGCGGTAGCGCTTTGTGAGAAAGCTTTTGGAGCAGAAGGCCTTGGAGCTGGCGTTACAGTTTCAGGATCAGCAGTAACAGCTTTATTCAGTGAAACACAATCACGCTTCTTGGTTTCCGTTAAAGAAGAAAATGCAGTAGCTTTTGAAGAAGCTGTAAAAGATGCGATTAAAATTGGTGCAGTAACGGATAACAACCGCATCATTATCAATGGTAGCGATGGAAGTACGTTAATCGATGGTATGGTTGATGAATTACGATCCACTTGGAGAGGGGCTATTCAATGCTTGCTGAACTCAGAGGCTTAAATGAAGAGTGCGGCGTGTTTGGTATATGGGGACATGAAGAAGCCGCGCAGATGAGTTATTATGGTCTGCACGCACTGCAACACCGAGGGCAAGAAGGAGCCGGAATTGTAACAAAAGAAGGCAAAAAGCTTCGAGTCTTAAAAGGCGAAGGTCTTGTCAATGAAGTATTTGCTGGCGATAAAATAAATGATTTAAAAGGGAATTCTGCGATTGCACAAGTCCGTTATTCATCGGAAGATGGTCGCGGAGCTGAGAACGTCCAGCCGCTAGTTTTCCGTTCAACGACGGGAAGTCTTTCTATCGCACATAACGGTAATATTGTAAATGCGGTTGAACTGCGTGAACATCTTGAGCGCCAAGGCAGCATTTTCCAAACAAATTCAGATACAGAAGTACTGGCTCATTTAATCAAGAAAAGCGCAGGAGCTTTAACCCAGCGCGACCGTGTGAAAAAGGCGCTGTCTATGTTAAAAGGTGCATTTGCATTTGTCATTTTAACAGATGACGGGTTAATGATTGCACAGGATCCAAATGGGCTCCGTCCACTTTCTCTTGGGAAAGTGGGGGATGCATGGGTTGTTGCATCAGAAACATGTGCGTTCGATATTATTGGTGCGGAATGGATTCGCTCCGTAGAGCCGGGAGAACTAATCATGATTAATGATAGTGGTCTTCAGTCTGAACGTTTTGCACCAGCTGCAGATTCTGCCATGTGCTCGATGGAATATGTTTATTTTGCACGTCCTGATTCGGATATAGACGGTATAAATATTCACTCGGCACGAAAACGTTGTGGTAAACGACTTGCACGCGAAGTACATATCGAAGCGGACGTCGTCACAGGTGTCCCTGATTCAAGTATTTCAGCGGCTATTGGATTTTCTGAAGAAAGTGGAATTCCCTATGAACTGGGACTCATTAAAAACCGGTATGTAGGACGGACGTTCATCCAGCCATCACAGGAGTTACGTGAAAAGGGCGTGAAGATGAAACTTTCTCCAGTTCGTCAAGTTGTGAACGGTAAAAGGGTTGTTATGGTGGATGATTCAATTGTTCGCGGTACAACGTCGAAAAGGATTGTCAATCTGTTGAAAGAAGCGGGTGCGACGGAAGTTCACGTTGTGATTGCATCACCACCGCTTGTCAGCCCGTGTTTTTATGGCGTTGATATAAGTACAGATTCAGAATTGATTGCGACGAATAGGTCAATTGATGAAATCCGTGAAATCATAGGTGCAGATTCACTGACGTTTCTATCTCCTGAAGGAATGCTTGAAGCAATTGGCCGGCCGGATAATACAAAAAACTGCGGACAATGCCTTGCTTGTTTCACTGGAGAGTATCCGACTGAAATCTATTCAGACACTGTAATGCCACACGAAAAAGAAAATGTAAGATAGGAGTGAATTTCACATGTCAAAAGCGTATGAAAATGCAGGGGTAAATATCGAGGCTGGCTACGAGTCAGTTGAACGGATGAAATCACATGTTGCTCGTACTGCTCGTAAGGGCGTAACGGGAACTTTCGGCGGTTTTGGTGGCATGTTCGATCTTTCTGCACTCGAATATAAAGAGCCAGTTCTTATTTCTGGTACTGATGGTGTTGGAACAAAGTTGAAACTAGCGTTCATGGCTGATAAGCATGACACGATTGGTATTGACTGTGTCGCTATGTGTGTAAATGATATTGTGGCGCAAGGTGCGGAACCTCTATACTTCCTTGACTATATTGCGCTTGGAAAAGCTGTACCCGAAAAAGTTGAAGCAATTGTTAAAGGAATCGCAGATGGCTGTGTTCAATCAGGAGCGGCTTTGATAGGCGGAGAAACGGCAGAAATGCCAGGTCTATATGAAATCGACGAGTATGATCTAGCTGGTTTTGCTGTTGGTGCTTGTGAAAAGAGTAAAGTGGTTACTGGGGAAAAAGTTGTAGCTGGCGACGTTCTTGTCGGAATTGCTTCAAGCGGTATTCATTCGAACGGCTATTCACTTGTCCGTAAAATCGTAATTGAAGATCAAGGCTATGAAATTGATGGTATTATTGCTGGATATGAAGAGCTTGGAACAGTTGGCAACGCACTTCTTGAACCAACAAAAATTTACGCAAAGCCCGTTCTTCAAATGCATAATGAACTTGATGTTCACTCAATGGGTCATATTACAGGCGGTGGCTTCTATGAAAACCTACCGCGTATGCTAGTTGAAGGATTCGGAGCAGAAATCGACTTAGGTTCATGGCCAGTACTTCCCGTTTTCAACATGCTAAAAGAAAAAGGCGAACTACAAGATAAAGATCTATACAGCGTATTCAATATGGGTATCGGATTTGTGATTGCACTTCCTGAAGAACAAGCGAATGCTGCCCTGAAAATTGCAGCCGAGCACGGGGAAGAAGCGTTCATTATCGGACGTGTTATTGAAGGTGAAGGCGTCACGTTTATAGGAACACATGACGGAAGTCTTGCCAAATGAATTCAAAAATAAAGATTGCCGTTTTCGCATCTGGAAGCGGTAGTAATTTTGCAGTTATTGAAGAAGCATGCCGTAAAGGTGAGTTGAACGCTGAAATTGTACTTATGGTTACCAACAAGCCGGAAGCGTTTGTTGTTGAACGTGCTGAAAAAGGTAGTATTCCAGTCGCAGCATTTCGACCGAAAGATTTCGAAACGAAAGATGCTTACGAAGAAGCAATCTTACATGCACTTCAAGAATCGGGGGCAGAGTGGCTTATCCTTGCGGGGTATATGCGTCTTGTGGGTCCAGTACTATTGACGGCTTATCCATCACGCATCGTTAATATTCATCCGTCACTGCTCCCCTCGTTTCCAGGGAAAGATGCAATTGGGCAAGCCATTGCACATGGTGTGAAAGTAACAGGTGTCACAGTTCACCTTGTCGACGAGGGAATGGATACGGGACGAATTCTCGCACAGTGTGCTGTCGATGTCGTCGATGGCGATGCTGTCAAAACGACTGAAGCGATTCACGCTGTTGAACACAATTTATACAAAGATACATTAAACGAACTTTTTAGCCATTAACTTTTTTACAGGTCATATTCAAACTAATTGGAGGGTTTTATTCGTGAAAAAACGTGCATTGCTCAGCGTGTCGGACAAAAGTGGTATTTTGGAGTTTGCGAAAGCATTGGAAAGTCTTGGCTATGAACTGTTATCTACAGGCGGTACGATGAAACATCTTGCGGACAATGGTGTCGCAGTAACGGCAGTAGATGCAGTAACAGGATTCCCGGAAATTATGGAAGGCCGCGTGAAGACGCTTAACCCATTGATTCATGGAGGACTTCTTGCAAAACAGGACGACCCTTCTCATATATCACAAATGGAAGAGCATGGCATCCAGCCGATTGACGTCGTTTGTGTAAACTTGTATCCGTTTAAAGAAACAATTTCAAAACCGGATGTAACCAACGAAGATGCAATCGAAAATATCGATATCGGAGGACCGGCAATGCTTCGTGCTTCTGCGAAAAACCATGCCTACGTTACAGTTATTGTCGATGCAGCAGATTACGATCAAGTACTCTCCGAAATTAAAGCAGATGGTAAAACGACACTTGAAACGCGCAGACGTTTGGCAGCTAAAGTCTTCCGTCATACAGCGGCATACGATGCGCTTATTGCCGGTTTCTTGACTGACCTTACAGGCGAAGAATTTCCGGAGCAGGTTACGTATACATATGAACTAAAACAACCGCTTCGTTACGGAGAAAATCCACACCAAAAAGCAGCTTTCTATAGCCGACCATTTGGTTCAGATTTCTCGATTGCATATGCGGAACAATTACACGGCAAAGAGCTTTCATACAACAATATTCAAGATGCGAACGCGGCTATTCAAATCATCAAAGAATTTGATAAAGCGGCTGCAGTAGCAGTAAAACATATGAATCCATGTGGAGTTGGAACAGGAGAAACAATTTTCGACGCGTTCAACAAAGCATATGAAGCAGATCCAATGTCTATCTTCGGTGGCATAATTGCATTAAACCGCGAAGTAGATGCTGCAACTGCTGAAAAATTATCAGGAATTTTCCTTGAAATTATTATTGCGCCTGCATTCACAAGTGAAGCAGTTGAAATCTTAACGAAGAAGAAAAATATTCGCTTGATGACGATTTCGTTTGATCAAAACAAAAAAGACAAATGGAATACAGTATCTGTTGAAGGCGGACTGCTCGTACAAGAGCCGGATACATACGGGTTTGCGGATGCAGACATTCGTGTTGCAACAGACCGTCAGCCGACGGAAGCTGAGTGGGAAGCGATGAAACTTGGTTGGGCAGTTGTTAAACACGTGAAGTCCAATGCAATCGTCGTAACAGATGATCGTATGACGTTAGGTGTTGGAGCTGGGCAGATGAACCGTGTTGGAGCCGCGAATATCGCGCTAACACAAGCTGGCGAACGCGCGAAAGGTGCAGCACTTGCATCTGATGCATTCTTCCCGATGGACGATACTGTCGAAGCTGCTGCGAAAGCGGGCATTACGGCAATTATCCAACCCGGTGGCTCAGTGAAAGATGAAGATTCGATTAAAAAAGCGAACGACTACGGCATCACGATGGTGTTCACGGGCGTACGTCATTTCAAACACTAAGGAGCGAAGTACATTGAATATACTCGTTATCGGGAGCGGTGGCCGCGAGCATGCGATTGCCAGACAGTTCAATGTCTCCCCTTCAGTTTCAAAAGTATTTGTAGCGCCAGGCAATGATGGTATGAAAAAGGACGCTGAATGTGTGCAAATCGATGCGTTGGATTTTGAGGCACTAGCTTCATTTGCCAAAGAGAATGATGTAAACCTGACATTTGTCGGTCCTGAACAACCGCTAGCGGAAGGTATTGTTGATTACTTTGCTGAACGTGGATTAACAGCGTTCGGTCCAACGAAAGCGGCGGCGCTAATTGAAGGAAGTAAGTCATTTGCGAAAGAGATTATGACGAAGTATGCTATTCCAACGGCTGCGTACGGAACATTTACCGATGCAGAAGAAGCGAAAGCGTTTATCCGTGAAAATGGTGCACCAATTGTGGTTAAAGCAGACGGACTTGCAGCTGGGAAAGGTGTCATCGTTGCGATGACACTCGAAGAGGCACTTGGAGCGGTCGATGATATGATTGGCAACCAGAAGTTCGGCGAATCATCGTCACGTGTCGTTATCGAAGAGTTTCTGGACGGCGAGGAGTTCTCTTACATGTCGTTCGTCCATGACGGTCAGATTTACCCAATGGTAGTCGCACAAGATCATAAGCGGGCGTATGACGGTGATAGAGGACCGAACACGGGCGGTATGGGTGCATACTCACCGGTTCCACAAATTTCGGATGCAATTGTGAAAGAGGCATACGATAAAGTCGTTGTTCCGACTGTTGAAGCAATGGCTGCAGAAGGAACCCCCTTTACAGGTATTTTGTATGCGGGACTTATTCTCACAGAAGATGGACCGAAAGTGATTGAATTCAATGCCCGCTTCGGCGATCCTGAAACACAAGTCGTCCTACCACGGATGGAATCGGACTTTGGAGAATTCATGACTGCACTGATGTCCGGCAAACCTTTTGACTTGAAGTGGGATGACAAAGCGATGTTAGGCGTTGTCATTGCGGCGGATAGATATCCGGGAGATGTCGTGAAGGGTGCGGCTTTGCCTGACCTTGATATTTTGTCAGCACAAGAATTAGAAGTCTTCCATGCAGGTACAAAATCAAATGGCACTGGATTCGCTGGCAATGGCGGTCGAGTACTCTTGATTACAGCAAAAGCAGATACATTAAAAGAAGCGCAGGAGAACGTCTACAAAGGCTTGTCTCAATTAGAATGGAATGGATTCTTTTATAGAACAGATATTGGCTGGCGCACGTTTGAATGAGTTAAACATATAAGATGGCAGGACACTAATCTGAATCCCGGACATACACAAATTGGTCTGGGGTTCGGATTTTTTAAGTTAATAAAGAGTCCCTTCTAATCTACTTAGGTGTTAGAAGATGACTTACGTCGTAGGCTTACCTGCTAGACTCCTAGTCTCATAGCTTAGGTGACCTAGATTTCTAGCGCTAGATGCTAGATGCTCGTGGTCGCAAGCCAACCTAACTAGGAATGATTGACTGTATCTTTCTCTAGGAAGAATTGACATGTATCTTTTCCAATCAAAAAGTGCACGTCGTCAACCTTTCTTATGCTAGTCGCACCTACCCGAGCGCTTTCAACTTTTCCTGTTAGCCCTTGGAAGGCGCCTAAGCTCAGTTTATAAAGCGTATGTTTTACTTCAGCTGTATAGATGGAAAATAAGTCAAACCGGATGAGGTGCACTTATGGATAGCACATACAAAGGTAACGATAAATTAATTCTAGGTCTCGTACTAGGGATTATTACATATTGGCTGTTCGCCCAGGCGTTATTGAATACGGTCCCGGACATTCAAAAAGATTTGGGTGTGGATGTCAGTACGATTGGGATAGGAATTAGCATTACCGCACTATTTTCAGGTGTATTTGTTGTCGTTGCAGGCGGTTTTGTCGATCGTTTCGGAGCAATGAAACTGACGGTCATCGGACTGGTTCTCAGTATTGCGGGCTCCGCGTTACTAATTATGGCACACAGTACGCCCCTCTTCATTGGCGCACGGGTCATACAAGGATTTTCGGCGGCGTGTATCATGCCTGCGACTCTTTCAATTGTAAAAGCTTATTATGACGGGGAAGCCCGTCAACGTGCGTTAAGTTTCTGGGCGATTGGATCTTGGGGAGGAACAGGCATTTGTTCGTTGGCCGGAGGTGCAATTGCGACATCGATGGGATGGAGATGGATATTTGTTTTTTCCATCGTTGTAGCTGTCATTTCACTCGTGTTGCTGAAAGGTACACCGGAGACGAAGACGGTGGCATCTAGCAAGAAATTTGATTATGTAGGTCTTGTGCCTTTTATTGTCGCAATGATCAGTTTGAACCTCGTTATTACTCGGGGGAGCTCGTTCGGGTGGATGAGTTGGATTACTATGTCATTGATTATACTCTTTGTATTGTCAGTGATTATGTTCTTTATAAACGGATTCAAAAAAGGGGACGATAGTTTTATCGATTTCTCCATCTTCAAAAACCGGGCTTATTCGGGTGCGACGTTGTCGAATTTTTTATTGAACATGGTAGCTGGTTCTTTAATCATCATCAACACATACCTTCAATTAGCGAGAGGGTTCACTTCATTCCAGTCGGGGCTACTGTCAATCGGTTATCTTATTTGTATTATGATAACAATTCGAATAGGGGAAAAAATGATAAAAAAAGTCGGTGCAAGGAAGCCAATGATGATTGGTCCGTTGATTACAAGTATCGGCATTGCGCTCATGACGCTCACTTTTTTGGGGGATCTAGCTTATACCATTGCAGTCATCGTTGGTTTCATTTTTTTTGGAACAGGACTCGGCCTCTACGCGACGCCTTCAACAGATACGGCTGTTTCAAATTCGCCGGCTGAGAAGGCGGGGGTTGCAATAGGTATTTACAAAATGTCGAGTACGCTTGGCGGATCGACCGGAATCGCGGTCTGTGCAAGTGTCTTCGGCGCATTATCAATCAGCGACAGTGCAGATTTTGCAGCGATGATTGGATTAGGAATTTGTGCAGCATTTTGCATATTGTCCATGCTGTCAGTGGTTTTTACAACACCTAAGGATTCGATGGGCTCTTAAAGAATAATAGACACAGGCTTTTCCGAATATCGGAAGAGCCTGTGTCTATTTCAAGTTAGAGAACACTTGAATTTATCTGATTGAAAGAACACGGTTATAGGAGTCATTTAGTAATCTATACTAGCAAGAACATTAGAACTGAAGGGTGAAAAACCTCTTTGTTTATTGATAAAAGCAAAGGGATTGTCCTGTTTATTCAGCTTTACAAATCCACCCGCCAAACATATTCGTCGTGAAAAACTTAGCAATCTCCCCAAAACCAGCTTCCTGAAGTAAACGGACAATCTCCTCTTCGGGAATGAAGGAAAGCTTCCGAACGGTTTTTTCCATTTCATCCACTTCGGTTGTAGTCATATTTGTTGTGTCTAGCCAGTATGCTTTCCATAGTGAGAATAACGCATCGAATGCTGGATCATTGGAATTGCCGAACATCGTCGCGATGACGAAAGGTGCTCCCGGTTTTAGACGTTGTCGGATACTCTTCAATTGCCGCAGTTTATCATCAACATCTGCTATGAAATGTAGGACAAGCATGCATGTCGCTGCATCATGAAGATGGCTTCTTCCAACTTTATCGATTGTGCCTTCAATGAATTCCACGCGTTCTGCCATATTTAACTGATTTGCTTTCATTCTAGCAAGTTCGAGCATAGGTGCGGCGGGATCGACAGCGGTGAATGTCCATGTTGGATTAGCAGGTCCAAACGTAGCGAGTTCGGTGCCACCGCCAGCTCCAACCACAAGGATGTTTGGCCGCGCAGTTGTATTTGCTCGTAAATACGTTTGGACGAGTCTAAACATGGAGTCATACGTCGGTAATGTTCTCCGCACCCCTTTGTCATACTCTGTTGCCATTTCTTCATTGAATTCCATTTTGTCCGTCATCAAATCAAATCCAATCATCTGTAGTAATATCTATTTCGTCAAAAAAGGGTTAAATCCTTTATTTAGGTAAGCCCGTCAGAGTCTTCTAGCTCCTATTTATTTCAGCAATGCTATGCTACGATAAATAGTATGAATAGTTCAGTAAAAGGGAGAGAGTATTATGTGGGAATCCAGTGAAATAAAAGAACAACTACATATGATTGACGGCAAGAAAGCACCGGACATCATTATCACCAATGCAGAGTATTTACATTCAATCTATAAGAAATGGATGAAGGGAAACATTTGGATTGCTGGCGATCGCATTGTGTATGCTGGGAAGGAAATGCCAGTAATGCTGGAGGGGGCAGAAATCGTCGATGCATCGGGAAAGAAAATTGTTCCCGGCTATATTGAACCACATGTTCACCCGTTTCAATTGTACAACCCAGGGACATTCGCAGAATATGCGGCGCAGCTTGGAACGACAACATTCATTTCTGATAATCTAATATTATTTATGTCACTAAAAAACGAAACATCATTTGCGCTTCTTGATAAGATGAATGAATTGCCATTTTCATTTTACTGGTGGGCTCGATTTGACTCGCAGACCTTTCTACAAAATGAAATGGAATTATTTAATTTGGAAGCAATTAAAGAATGGATTGAACGCCCTGAAGTATTGCTAGGGGGAGAACTGACAGGTTGGCCGCGGCTGATAGCTGGGGAGCCAAATATGGTCGCATCCGTGCATGCTGCAAAAGTTGGTGGTAAGAAAATAGAAGGTCATTTACCCGGTGCCTCTGAGCGCACACTTGCACGTATGCGTTTGCTTGGAACGGATGGGGATCATGAATCGATGACTATTGAAGAAGTGGAAGCCCGGTTGTTACACGGTTACGGAGTGACGCTTCGGCATTCGTCCATTCGACCTGATCTTCCGCATTTATTAAAAGATATTGTTGACAAAGAACTCAATGTGTTTGATCATCTGATGATGACAACGGATGGGTCGACACCTTCGTTTCACATTGATGGGGTTATGGACAAATGTATTCGTGTCGCGCTTGAAGCAGGTGTTCCACCAATCGATGCTTATCAGATGGCTTCTTATAATGTAGCGCGCTACTATGATATGACTGATTTACACGGAGTCATTGCGACTGGCCGGTATGCGACGCTAAATATCCTTGAAGATGAATTTAGTCCTGTGCCAACGGATGTTTTATCGAAAGGGAAGTGGTTGAAACGTGAAAACAAATCTGCAGAATCATTCCCGGCTATCGATTGGTCATTTGTAGAACCGTTCGATCCTGACTTTGATCTTAACGAAAATGATTTCATATTTGAAGACTCGATTGGAATTGAAATGGTTAATGATGTAATAACGAAGCCATATAATGTGACAATCGACACAACGGTTGAAACATTGGCGAGTGATCATGATGAAAGTTTCCTCATGCTAATTGATCGAAATGGGAAATGGCATATGAATACAATTATTAAAGGGTTTGCTACAAATATTCAAGGTTTTGCAACCTCTTATTCGAATACAGGAGATATTATTTTAATTGGAAAAGATAAAAGAGAAATGCACAACGCCTTTAAAGAAATTAAGCGGATTGGGGGCGGCATGGTGCTGTCCGAAAACGGAGTGGCAATCGCGACAATCCCACTACCGATAGGCGGGGGATTATCGGCAGAACCGCTCCCTATATTGATTGGACAGGAACTAGAATTGAAAAAGGCACTTGCAGATCGAGGATACACGAAAGGTGATGCTGTCTATACATTCCTGTTCCTCCAATCTACACATCTGCCCTATATCCGCATCACACAGATGGGACTGTATGATGTTATGAAAAAAGAAATAATCATTCCGGCAACCGGAAGATAGGGGACAAGAATGGAGAAGAAAATGAGGGAATTGCTAGTTTCCATAGTAATCGCAATGTTGCTGCTGTCGGCTTGTTCAACAAAAGAGAAGGCGGAAGATACGATACCCGTCGTAAAAGAGGATGAAAATCCAGTTATCGTTGAAGAAGAGCCGGATCTATTGTATAAGTCACCGTTCACCGGAGTATTCACAGAAGAGGAGAATACCCGTCGCCCGGTTCTTGCGACAATTAATAATCATCCTTTAGCAAGGCCTCAGTCTGGCATAAGTGATGCGGATATCATTTATGAACTTGCAGCGGAGGGAAATATTACAAGGCTATTGGCGTTATTCCAAAGTGAGTTGCCTGAAGAAATAGGTCCCATCCGCAGTGCGAGAGATTACTTCATTCATATCGCGAAAGGGCTTGATGCTTTTTATGTTGCCCACGGTTATAGTCCAGATGCTAAACAGCTGTTGCAAAGCCGCTTTGTTGATAATGTAAATGGTATGCAATATGACGGAACGCTTTTCCATCGATCGAGAGAAAGGATATCGCCACATAACTCCTATATATCAGGAGATAATGTGCTCGCTGCTATGGAAAAAACAAATTCACCAATAGAAATGTCATTAATCCCAGTATTTTCTTTCCATGAGTCAATTGAAAGTGCTAAAATAGGAGATATTGCATCTATGCTCGTTGTTCGAACGGGTACCGATCCGGACTTTACGAGCACCTACGCCTACGATGGAGAACTAGGGACATACAATAGGATGGTAAATGGAATATTGACTGTTGATAAATTCGAGGAAAAACCGGTTGCGCTTGCCAATGTTATTGTGTTGGAAACCGCATTTCGTACAATCGATAACGTCGGAAGACAGTCGGTTGACATCGAGTCGGGCGGCATAGGAATGTTGTTCCATGCAGGTATTGCAAAAGAAATTGAGTGGGAAAATATTGATGGGATCCTAACGCCAATGGAAAATGGTGTTCCGGCTCAACTTGTTCCAGGAAAGACATGGATTCATATTGTTTCTACCCAACCTGGAATGGCAACGAGTGTTACTTATACCCCTTAAAGAATTCATTCAGAGAGAGGGAGACATATGCAAATTGATAAAATCCGTGGGCATCAAACGGATCAGCTTTTTAAAGCGATGCTCGAATTAAAAGACCTCGATGAATGTTATGCGTTTTTCGACGACATCAGCACCATAAGTGAATTACAGTCACTCGCGCAGCGGCTCGAAGTGGCACAAATGCTTATGATGAAAAAGACGTACGATACGATTCAAAGTGAGACAGGTGCCAGTACAGCGACGATTTCTAGGATTCGACGCTGTGTTGACTATGGTTCAGGAGGATACGGAAAAGTGCTTGGACGATTATATCCCCAGGTGAATGAAGAAGCTGAAACAGCAAAAGAAACGAAATAAGCTTTAATCTAGACTTTGAACACTTTATACTTTCAAGTTTAACCGGACAGAGAAAGAATCTGACCGGTTTTTTTGGTATACTAAAACAACGAACATTAAAAGATTGGGTGGTAAGACATGGATTTCACTATATGGCGTCATGCCTTCAAATTAGATCCCGAAAAAACAGTGACCGACGAACAGTTAGAACTGCTTGCCGAGTCAGGAACAGATGGTATTATCGTTGGCGGAACAGATGGGGTTACACTCGATAATATACTTGACTTACTCGTTCGAATTAGAAGGTATTCCGTTCCAGTTGCACTTGAGATATCGACAGTTGACTCCGTTACGCCTGGATTCGATTATTTTTTGATACCGACAGTGCTTAACTCAACAAAAGTGGAGTGGATTAATGGAATTCATCATTCCGCTCTCCGTGAATACGGTCATATGATGAACTGGAATGAAATTCAAACGGAAGGGTATTGTATTATGAATCCCGACTGCAAAGCGGCGAAATTGACCGGCGTGACGGATGTGCCTGACGAAGAAGATGTAATCGCTTATGCTCGCATGGCAGAACATCTTTTCAAACTACCGGTATTTTATCTGGAATACAGTGGCAAGTACGGTGATCCTAAAATTGTGGAAGCAGCATCACGTGTACTAGAAAACACACGTCTTGTATATGGCGGTGGGATTAACAACGCCGCAAAAGCCATAGAGATGGCAGAAATTGCGGATACAATTATCGTTGGCAACATCATTTATGAAGATTTAAATGCAGCATTGTCAACAGTCGATGCAGTGAAATCGGTTTCCCGCTAAGACAATACGGTGTATAATAAAGAACAAATGTTCCGAGAGGGCGATGTAAATGAACAAAATAGCTGAAGATTTACTAATAGGAATGAATCCCGAACAAGCAAGAGCAGTGAAGAAGACGGAAGGTGCTCTTCTCATTATGGCGGGTGCAGGTTCTGGTAAAACACGTGTCCTGACACATCGAATAGCCTATTTAGTCGTAGAAAAAAATATATATCCATCCAATATACTCGCGATTACATTTACGAACAAAGCGGCTCGTGAAATGCGCGACCGTATCGACGGCTTGCTAGGTGCAGGTACGGGTGAACGAATGTGGGTTTCTACTTTCCACTCGATGTGTGTACGGATACTGCGTAGGAATAGCGACAGGATTGGTATTTCTAAATCCTTCTCGATTCTAGATTCAGCCGATCAATTATCGGTTATTAAAAGTGTTTTGAAATCGTTGAACCTTGATGCGAAACAATACGAGCCAAGAACAATGCTAAATGCGATTAGTTCCGCAAAAAACGAATGCATTGATGCAGAAATGTACCGTTCGCAAATCAATTCCCACAACCCTTATGAAAAGACAATTGCGGATGTATACGATGGCTATGCAAAAAGGCTGCGTCAAAACCAATCGCTCGATTTTGATGATTTAATAATGATGACACTCGTATTATTCGAACGTGTACCGGATGTCCTAGAATTTTATCAAAACAAATTCCAGTATATTCATGTCGATGAGTATCAGGACACCAATAACGCACAGTACAGACTTGTTAATATGCTAGCGGAAAAATTCAAAAACTTATGTGTTGTCGGAGACTCTGATCAGTCCATCTACAGATGGCGCGGTGCGGATATCGGCAATATCCTGTCCTTTGAAAAAGACTATAATAATGCTGAAATGATCATGCTTGAGCAAAACTATCGCTCGACGAAACGAATCTTGCAAGCGGCCAACGACGTCATAACAAATAACAAGACCCGTTACGATAAAAAGCTACGCACGGATAATGACGAAGGTGAATCAATCTATGTGTACAAAGCGAGCGATGAAAAAGATGAATCGCAGTTTGTCGTAGGTAAAGTTATTGAATTGCAAGAGCAAGAGAAACTAAAGCTCGATCAATTTGCAGTCCTATATCGTACGAATGCACAATCGCGTGTTATTGAGGAATACCTTGTAAAATCGAATCTCGATTACACAATCGTCGGCGGCACGAAGTTCTATGAACGAAAAGAGATTAAGGACTTACTTGCTTACTTAAAACTTATTTCCAACAATGATGATGACCTTGCGTTAGCCCGAATCATTAATGAGCCGAAGCGTAGTATCGGTGCTACTTCATTCGATAAAATGGCGCGCTTCGCAATTGAACACGACCGCTCCGTTTTTGACGCATTACAGGAAGTCGACTTTATGGGAATCACGTCAAGAGCTGCAAATGAAGTTGCCAAGTTCCGTGAACTTATTGCAGGCTTCACTCAAATGAAGGAATATTTATCAGTAACTGAACTTGTTGAGCAAGTGCTCGATAAATCTGGCTACCGTGAAATGCTTCACCGCGAAAAAACAATTGAATCAGAAAGTCGTCTGGAAAACATCGAAGAGTTCCTATCCGTCACAGAGTCTTTTGAAAAACGTGCAGAAGAAGATACTGGCGATAAATCATTACTCGCTTTCCTGACAGATCTTGCACTCATCGCTGATATTGATTCACTAGATAAAGAAGAGAACAAATCCTCGGAAAAAATCGTCTTAATGACAATGCATGCAGCAAAAGGATTGGAGTTCCCTGTTGTCTTCATAATTGGGATGGAAGAAAACGTCTTCCCTCACTCTCGTTCGATGGGTGATGACGAGGAGATGGAAGAAGAGAGACGTCTCGCTTATGTAGGTATTACACGTGCGGAACAAAAACTATATTTATCCTCTGCTTCTTATCGAACACTTTATGGACGTGCAAGCTATAATAGCCCGTCAAGGTTCATAGCAGAGATTTCAGAAGACATCACGGAAATGCTCTCTGCAAACTCCGGATTCTCCATCGGTGGTGGAAGCAAGGCTATACCTACTCGATCAGCTGTTAAAAAACCTGTATATAAAACGAGTGGTGGAGACAAAATGGGATGGAACCCGGGCGACAAAGCAGTTCACAAAAAGTGGGGGACAGGTATGGTTGTTAGCGTGAAAGGGATGGGCGAAGAAGTCGAACTGGATATCGCATTCCCACAACCGGTCGGTCTCAAGCGATTACTGGCAAAGTTTGCACCAATTGAAAAAGCTTAATAGAGAAGGAGAGAGTAAATCGATGGATCGAGTGGGACTTGAAAAAAGGGTGGAAGAATTGAATGATCTTCTTCATAAGTATGGCCATGCTTATTATGTGCTCGATAAACCACTCACTTCTGACGCGGATTATGACCGTTATATGCAAGAACTACTAGCCATTGAAGCAGAAAACCCCGACCTTATTTATCCGGATTCGCCGTCGCAACGCGTTGGAGGCGAGATATTAAAAGGATTCGGGAAAGTCGTCCACGAGTTTCCGATGCTCAGTCTATCCAATGCGTTCAATGATGAAGAGTTAAGAGAATTTGACAAGCGGGTGAAAAGTGCGGCCGGGCGGGATGTTTCATATATTTGTGAATTAAAGATAGATGGGCTTGCCATCTCGCTTAGATATGTCGACGGCAAGTTTGTCCAGGGATCGACACGTGGAGACGGGACTATCGGAGAAGATATAACGGCAAGTCTAAAGACAATCCGGACAATTCCACTGCGATTGAAAGAAACTGTTTCTATTGAAGTCCGTGGCGAGGCCTATATGCCCAAGAAGTCATTTGTGAACTTAAATGCAAAGCGTGACGAATCTGGTGAGGAACCGTTCGCTAATCCGCGCAATGCAGCTGCAGGTTCACTTCGTCAGCTCGACCCGAAAATAGCGGCCAGTCGTAACTTGGCGATATTCATCTATGGAATCGGCGGCGATGGCAGTGCATATGGACAGGACAGCCATTCAGATTCACTCAATTACCTTGATAGTCTAGGGTTTGAAACGAATAAGGAACGGCAGCATTGCAACACTATAGAAGAGGTAATTGATTATATCGAGAAATGGGTGGGAAACCGCTTAAATTTAGCCTATGAAATCGATGGGATTGTTGTAAAGGTTGATAATTTTGAAGATCAGGAACAGCTTGGTTTCACGGCAAGAAGTCCTAAATGGGCGACTGCATATAAATTCCCTGCGGAAGAAGTAGTCACATTATTGCTAGATATTGAGCTTAGTGTCGGGAGGACAGGTGTTGTTACTCCTACAGCGATACTGGAACCGGTTCAGGTCGCAGGATCGACAGTGGGTCGTGCTTCTCTGCACAATGAAGACCTCATAAAAGAGAAAGATATTCGAATCGGAGACACGGTTATTATCCGTAAGGCAGGGGACATCATTCCTGAGGTCGTTGCGCCAATTATAGAAAAACGGACTGGTGAAGAAGTGCCTTTTGATATGCCGGAAAACTGTCCAGTCTGCGAATCCGAATTAATTCGGATTGAAGGAGAAGTAGCACTCCGATGTGTTAATCCACAATGTCCCGCACAAATGAAAGAAGCAATCATTCATTTTGTGTCCCGCAACGCAATGAATATTGAAGGCATCGGCGAACGGGTAGTCGACCAATTGTATAACGCGGATCTGGTTCACGATGTCTCAGATCTATATACGCTGACAAAAGAACAGTTGCTGGAGCTTGAGCGAATGGGTGAAAAATCCGTTTCCAATTTGTTAACAGCAATCGAAGCATCGAAAGTAAACTCTTTGGAAAAAATGCTCTTTGGGCTTGGCATACGTCATGTAGGTGTAAAAGCGGCGACTATCCTTGCGGCGGAATTTGGTACACTTTCTGCATTAATGACAGCTGATGTGGAGCGACTCATAACAATCCATGAAATCGGTGACAAGGTTGCTGATTCAATTACTACTTATTTCAGCAAAGAAGAAGTGCTTGAAGTACTTCGAAAGCTGGAATCATACGGATTGAATATGGCATACATTGGGCGAAACAGGCAAGACGTTCCGACAGACGGGGTTTTCTCAGGAAAGACTGTCGTGCTAACTGGGAAATTGACTATTTTGACACGTGGCGAAGCGAAAGAGAAAATTGAAGCGCTTGGTGGAAAAGTGAGCGGCAGTGTTAGTAAAAAGACAGATCTCGTTATCGCGGGGGACGATGCCGGCTCTAAATTGGCAAAAGCCGAGGAGCTTGAAATTACAGTGTGGAATGAAGCGGAGCTGATTGAAGCGCTTGGCGAGAAGGAGTAAGTTGAAATGAAAAGATTATTGATATTACCCACAATGGCAGCTATTCTTTTCCTTTCGGGATGTTTACCTCAATTTGGTACAGAAAAAGAGGAAGTTATTCAGGAAAACGAAGAGAGCGTCGAGGAAATAGTTGTGATTCCCGATGTTCAGTTGAAAGATGAGTTCTACAAAACACTGCTACCTTTCAAAAAAAGTGCAAGCCGCGGTCTAATTGTTAGCAATATCTATACAAAATACGACATGCAGGAAGCGGAAGAAGGGCTTTTACGTATTTCGAACGAGCAATTTTCACCCGATAACCACTTTTTTCAGGAAGGTCAGCATATTGATAAGGAAACAGCACGATCTTGGTTGTCTAGAAGTTCCACTGATAAAGCTGGTTTGAATCCCCCCATCCCAAAAGATATGAATGAAGATAAGGCCTCCGAAGAAGCGCCGATTTATTTGGCTCATATCATTGAGCAGAATTACCTCGTTATGACGGATGAAAAAAAAGTCCGCCTTGCCGGTATTTCAGTAGGCCTTGCACTTAATTCGGTTAGCTATTCGAGAAGTGGAAAGGAAACCACTATACCGGATAAGGTAATCGAACAGCAAGGTATGAAAATGGCTGAAGAAATTGTGAAACGTCTTCGAACACAGGAAGGGCTCTCAGATATCCCAATTGTTGTTGGGTTGTTTAAACAAGAAAGTCGTAACTCCATTGTTCCAGGTACATACTTTGCGAAAGCTGTAGCTGGAAAAGGTCAAGCAGTTCCGACTGGCTGGAAAGTTGTTAATGAGAAATATGTGGTGTTCCCAGCGTCTTCAAAGACAGGCGCATACAGGGATATGAATACGACATTTGAGAACTTTAAACAAGACATTGATGCGTATTTCCCTAGTTTTGTTAACGTAATCGGAACAGGGTTTTATAAAGACGATGATTTAAAGTCTTTAAGAATAGAAATGCCTATCCAATTTTTCGGTTCAAGTGAAATAATTGGTTTCACACAATTTATGACAGAGCTTGTGAATCAGTACTATCCAAATTTGTATACTGAAGTGACAATAACGTCCACAAATGGTCCGGAAGCATTAATCGTAAAAGAGCCGGGTGATGAAAAACCTTTTGTGCATATTTACGGCTATTAAACATCATAACTATTCAACATTCTGGGAAGATGATATGATTAATCGTACAATTCAAAGATGAGGAGGAGAAAAAATGACGAAATTAACGATAAGTGAAGTAAAACGCCATGCAGGACTCGCTAGGCTTGCTATGACGGATGCTGAGGCGGAAGTGTTTGCCGGACGACTTGATGAAATTATCGGGTTTGCCGATAAACTGAAAGAAGTGGATACGGACGATATAGCTCCTATGACTCATCCGTTGCCTCTATACAACGTTCTCCGTCAGGATATCCCTACAGATGCACTGGACCGGGAAGAGATGTTGAAGAGTGTGAAAGAACACGAAGCAGGACAAATTAAAGTGCCGACTATCATTTGATGAACGGATTTAAGGAGGAAGAAAAATGACGTTATTTAAAAAGACGGCAACAGAGCTTCAGTCGCTATTACATAATCGGGAAGTGTCTGTCAAGGAACTGACGGAGGAATCAGTTTCCCGTATTGCGAAAATGGATGGAAAAGTAAAAGCTTTCCTCCTTACAAACGGAGAACAGGCTCTTGCACAAGCGGAAGAGTTGGACAAGCAACCATTGGAAGGGCGCGGACCTCTATTCGGATTACCAATCGGATTGAAGGATAACATCGTCACAAAAGGAATCGTTACGACTGCCGCAAGTAAGATGCTCGAAGATTTCGTACCTGTCTATGATGCTACAGTTGTTGAAAAAATCAACGAAGCAGGACTTGTGACAATCGGGAAACTGAATATGGATGAATTTGGAATGGGATCGACAACAGAGAGATCTGCATTCCAAACAACGCATAATCCATGGAATCTCGACTATGTTCCAGGCGGCTCGTCAGGCGGTTCAGCGGCAGCAGTAGCAGCTGGCGAAGTGGCATTCGCCCTTGGTTCGGATACAGGTGGATCTGTTCGTCAACCAGCAGCTTTTTGTGGCGTCGTCGGCATGAAGCCCACATACGGTCGCGTGTCACGTTCAGGTCTGGTTGCATTCGCGTCATCGTTGGATACAATCGGTCCGATTACACGCAATGTTGAAGACAATGCGTTGTTGCTTAGCGTAATTTCAGGCTTAGACCCAAGAGACTCATCGACATCGCCACTAGACGTGCCTGATTTCAGAGCCGCTCTCTCTGGCGACATCAAAGGCCTGAAAATTGGTGTACCGGCTGAATATCTAGGTGAAGGTATATCTCCGGAAGCGAAAAATGCGGTAATGGAAGCACTGAAAGTTCTTGAATCGCTTGGTGCTGAATGGGAAGAAGTTTCACTGCCGCACTCGAAGTACGCTTCGCCTGTGTACTATGCGATTTCTTCATCCGAAGCATCATCAAACCTCGCGCGTTTCGACGGCATCCGCTACGGTTATCGTGCTGAAGGTGTCAAAGATCTCGAGGAATTGTATTCACGTTCCCGTTCTGAAGCTTTCGGAGATGAAGTGAAAAAACGTATTTTGTTTGGTATGTATGCGCTGGGAGCAGCTCATCACGAAGATGTATACGTAAAATCACAAAAAGTACGGACATTAATTGCACAAGATTTTGCAACTCTTTTCGAAAAATACGATGTGATTATCGGACCTTCATCTGCAACAACAGCTTATAAAATCGGTGAAAAAATTCACGATCCATTGGCGTTGTATGCAAACGATGTATTAACGGTTCCAATTAACCTTGCGGGTGTGCCGGCGATTTCGGTTCCATGCGGATTTTCAAATGGACTGCCGCTTGGTCTTCAAATCATCGGGAAACATTATGATGAAGCGACATTGTATAAAGTGGCGCATGCTTATGAACAAGCGACTGATTTCCATAAACAGACTCCAGTCACATGGGAGGGGAAATAATTATGAATTTCGAAACAGTAGTCGGACTTGAAGTCCACGTAGAACTTAAAACCGATTCAAAAATCATGTCACCTGCCCACGCCCATTTCGGTGCGGAACCGAATATGAACATCCACGTGATTGACTTAGCTTATCCTGGTGTGTTGCCGGTGATGAATGAACGTGCGGTTGACTTCGGTATGAAAGCGGCATTGGCACTTAACTGTGAAGTTGCGCCAGTCACTAATTTCGATCGCAAGCATTACTTCTATCCCGATAATCCGAAAGCGTACCAAATCTCTCAGGATGAACATCCAATCGGTGCAAACGGCTGGGTCGAAATTGAAGTCGAGGGCAAGAAGAAAAAAATCCGAATTGAACGTGTCCACCTTGAGGAAGATGCGGGGAAATTGACACATACCGATGAAGGTCATTCACTTGTCGACTTGAACAGACAAGGGACTCCACTTATTGAAATTGTGACAGAAGCGGATGTCCGGTCTCCAGAAGAAGCGTATGCATTCCTTGAAAAGCTAAAAGCAATCATTCAATATACTGGTGTTTCCGACGTCCGCATGGAAGAAGGATCCCTTCGTTGTGATGCGAATATTTCCATCCGTCCGTTTGGACAAGAGGAATTCGGTACGAAAACGGAATTGAAGAACTTGAACTCGTTCAACTTCGTTCGCAGAGGAATTGCATATGAAGTGGAACGCCAAGAAAAAGTTTTACTATCCGGTGGGAAAATTGATCAGGAAACACGCCGTTATGATGAAGCAACAGGTAAAACACTTCTAATGCGTGTGAAAGGTCCGGCGAACGATTATCGTTTTATTCCTGAACCAGACTTGACGGATATTCACATCGATGAAGCTTGGATTGAACGGGTCCGCGCGGAAATCCCTGAACTTCCGGACGCACGGAAGGAACGCTATATCACTGAGCTAGATTTGCCTGCATACGATGCAATGGTTTTAACATTGACGAAGGATATGTCTGATTTCTTCGAAGCAACGGTTGCGGCTGGAGCAGATGCGAAACTTGCTTCCAACTGGCTCATGGGTGAGGTTTCAGGTTATCTGAACGCAGAGGCGAAAGAACTTGATGCTACTGCATTAACGCCTGAAGGACTTGCAAGTATGATCAAACTGATTGCAGATGGAACGATTTCATCCAAAATCGCGAAAAAGGTATTCAAGGAATTGATTGAAAACGGTGGAGATGCTGCAGTCATCGTCAAAGAAAAAGGACTTGTCCAAATTTCTGACGAAGGCACACTCCGTACAATCGTCACAGAAACACTGGATGCAAATGAACAATCAATCGAAGACTATAAAAACGGGAAAGAGCGTGCAGTCGGCTTCCTCGTTGGTCAAATTATGAAAGCGACAAAAGGGCAAGCAAATCCGCCACTGGTCAATAAAATCCTTCTCGAAGAAATCGCGAAAAGGTAAAAAGAAAAGCGCAAGGCGCCGTTTAGACGCTACTTTCTTATGATCTGAGCGTTTGGCGATTAGACACCATTTAAAAGGAACGCTCTGTCAAGGACAATAACAAGTCTCACGGCAGAGCGTCTTTTTTTAGTCTCGTAGTTTGATTCGCGGGAAGGGACGACGTACAATTAAAGAAAAGGAGTGTGGATGATTTTGAAAACTGAAAAAGACTATTTTAATGAAGCCATTTCACTCGAACAGTATATGAATAAGATGGACAAACATAAGGAAGAAAGCTTCCGCATTTATGAACAATTTGAAGTACCGGCGGATGACGAATTCATCGGATTGTTGAAGGAAAAGAAACCGAACATTCTAGTCATTGCAGAAGATTGGTGCGGGGACGCAATGATGAACAATCCGGTCCTACGAAGAATCGCGGAGGCGGCGGATTTAGACGTACGTACTGCATATCGGGATACGGATACGGATTTGATCGATAAACATTTGACGAACGGTGGAAGGTCGATCCCGGTTTACTTGTTGCTTGACGAAAACGGGGAAGTTGAAGCGAAATGGGGACCGCGGGCAGCTTCGATCCAAGAATACGTTTTGGAACTGCGAAAAGATATTCCAGCAGCGGATTCACCGGAGTTCAAAGAAAAACAACAGGAATTCATTGAACGGATTAGTGCAGAGTACACTTCCAAGCCGGAACTTTGGCTGACGGTCTACGATGACATCCGCAAAACATTCCTTCCTGTATTGCAGAAACAATCATAAGTACCAAATATCTAAGTTCCGAATAGTAAATGCAACCAGCCCGGCTGAAATTGTGTCGTCTATCGGAATAATATTGAAAAAATAACATATGTACGAATAGAGGGAAATTCGGATGAAACGAGCACGAATCATTTACAATCCGACATCGGGACGTGAAGCATTCCGCAAACATCTCAGTGAAGTTTTAGAGAAACTTGAGAAAGCCGGATATGAAACATCTTGTCATTCGACAACACGCGAAGGGGACGCGACAGAAGCGGCTAAACTCGCTGTGGAATCCGGTTTTGACCTTATCATTGCTTCAGGTGGAGATGGCACGCTGAACGAAGTTATCGCGGGTGTCAGTCCTTTCGAGCAGCGCCCTAAAATTGGACTTATTCCAACAGGGACAACGAATGACTTTGCACGTGCACTGCGTATACCACGCGATATTAATGAAGCAGTGGATATTATTGTTCGAGGGGAAACGATACCTGTCGATGTCGGTATGATGAACAATCGCCATTTCATTAATATCGCAGGCGGTGGCAGATTAACGGAATTAACATATGATGTGCCGAGTAAATTGAAAACGGTACTAGGGCAACTGGCTTATTATTTAAAGGGTATTGAAATGTTACCGTCTTTTCACTCCACTCATCTCAAGATAGAATATGATGGAGAAGTGTTTGACGAAGAAGCGATGATGTTTCTTGTAGGCTTGACGAATTCTGTCGGTGGCTTTGAAAAGCTTGCTCCGGGTTCAAGCATCAATGACGGTAAATTTACGTTGCTTATTCTGAAGAAATGTAATATTGCAGAATTCATCCGGGTCGTTACACTCGCACTTAGAGGAGAGCATCTTGGTGATCCACTAGTCATTTCAACCAAAGCGGAAACAATTAAAGTGACATCAACTGACAAAGTTCTCTTGAACCTTGATGGAGAATTCGGCGGTGTATTGCCGGCGACGTTCGAAAACCTTTACAGGCATATTGAAATGTTTGCACCTTTGGCTGAATTACGTAAAGAGGATCTTATAGGTTTAACAGACTCTTCTGAGGAGTAATTACCTAGATAATGATTTGGAAAAATAAGCTGTAAGGATGCTGATTCTGACATCCTCACAGCTTATTTTTTTCTGACTCGGCCATGTAACTCTATAGACTGACTAGGTAACACCATGGACCGACCCTATGGTAAACTAAATGTATCTGAAATTTGGAGGAAAAAACAATGTCTTATAATGTGAATAGAAATGATCGCCTTAGCGTCCATGTAGAAGATTTAACACATGATGGCTCGGGTGTTGCAAAAGTGGAAGGCTATCCTCTTTTCATACCGGGCGCACTGCCAGGCGAAGAGGTTGACATACAAGTAGGAAAAACACTGAAAAATTACGGTTTCGCCAGGCTGTTAAACATCACTAAACCATCTCCCGACCGCGTTAAACCGCCATGTCATGTGTTCTCAGAATGCGGTGGATGCCAGATGCAGCATTTGTCTTACGAAGGCCAACTGGTACAAAAACGTAAAACGGTACGCGATGTACTGGACCGTATCGGAAAACTGCCGCACGTGCCGGTGCACCCCGTAAAAGGGATGGACGATCCGTGGCGCTACCGTAATAAATCACAAATACCTTTCAGTGAGCGAGATGGTAAAGTCGTTTCTGGATTTTACAGATCCCGTACACATCATATTGTAGACACGGATATCTGTCTTATCCAAAGTCACGAAGCAGATGACCTGATGGCTATGTTGAAATATGAACTGCATGCGATCGGCATCGATGCCTATGATGAAAAGACGCATCTTGGTTTGTTGCGTCACTTAATTGTTCGTAAAGGGCGTACTTCAGGTGAAATAATGGTTGTTTTAGTGACGCGCAAAAAGAAATTTACGCAGAAAACTGCAGCGATTGAACTTATTAAAAGAGTTATTCCAGGTGTAACCTCGATAATGCAAAACTTTAACACGGAGAAAACAAACGTTATTTTCGGTGAAGAAACCGTTTTACTGTACGGAAAACCAGTTATTATGGATTCAATTGGAAATATCGACTTTGAAATTTCAGCGCGTTCATTCTACCAAGTGAACCCTGAACAGACAGAAGTCCTTTACGGGCAAGCACTTGAATATGCACAGTTGACAGGAAACGAATCCGTCATCGATGCATATTGTGGTATTGGTACAATCTCGTTGTTCCTCGCACAAAAAGCAAAAGAAGTATACGGTGTCGAAATCGTTCCCGAAGCAATCGAAGACGCTAAGCGTAACGCAGAACTGAACGGCATTGATAATGCTTATTTCGAAGCAGGTCCTGCTGAAGTCGTGATTCCAAAATGGTATGCAGACGGCAAACGATTCGATGTACTCGTTGTCGATCCGCCGCGCAAAGGCTGCGACGAAGAGTTGTTGAAAACAATTCTGGAGTTTAAACCGAAGCGCGTGGTTTACGTTTCGTGTAACCCAGGAACGCTTGCGCGGGATTTACGGATCCTTGAAGATGGCGGTTATCGTACGCAGGAAGTGCAGCCTGTTGATATGTTTCCACATAGTTCACACGTTGAGTGCGTAGCGTTGTTAGAACTTGCGTAAATAAAAAGTAGACGTGCCCGAGAATTGATAGTGAATTCACGGGCTTTTGTCTTAATATAATGCAATCGGGAAGTTTAAAAAATAGATGATGTAATTAAATGTATAAGGAAGATGCCAGACATGAAAGTTGAAATTGAAAATGAAATTATAGAATTTAATGTTCAGTATGGAAAAAGAGAGAAGTTAACCATTCATATAGATTCGTTTGGTTTCATAACTGTAAAAGTACCCAAAGATACAAGTGAAGAAGTTATTGTCGGTGCAATAAAAAGTCGAGCGAAAAAGATACTTGAGAAAATACACGAAATTGAAGTAGCTCGAGAAATTCCTAAAGAAAGAGAGTATCACGCTCAAGGGAAGTTCTTATATCTTGGAAAGGAGCGTTTTCTCCAAGAATTAATAGAGTGTGGTGAGGTAAATGAAGAGGTGCTTAAAAGAAAGCTAAAGAAGTTTTATATTACTAGCTGTAAGGCAATTGTAGAAGAACGGATAAAAATTTATCAAGAACAATTGAAAGTTAAACCTAAAACCATTGAAATAATAGAGTCTAAAGCGAAGTGGGGTAGTTGTAGTTCGGATAAAAAACTAACCTTTAATTATCGTCTAGCTATGGCCCCAATTGAAGTTATTGATTATGTGATAATCCATGAACTATGTCATATACTCCATATGAACCATGATCGTTCGTTTTGGAGACGTGTTGGAAGCATTATGCCAGATTATAAAGAGAAGGAAGCGTATTTGGATAGGCATGGACATTCAATGTCACTTTAAAAACACTTTTATAGAATAAAAAGATACCTAGTTCTGAAGCAAATGGAAATTGTTTCAGAACTAGGTTTTTTTCATGAAAAGAACTGGTTTACCAAAAGAATGCTGATGCTAGGACGATTCCCGTAATCGCACCAATTGCAATACCGAATCCGAAATCTCTCCTTCTACCAAATCCACCAAAACCATACCCATATCCACCAAGACCACCAATCGGTCGAATCCATACCATATTTCTGTTTAATCTAGTAATCTCGCCCGTATGAACGCGGCCATCACGACAAGTAATTCGCACGGTTTTACCATGATATCTGGAGCAAACATTATAAAAGTCAGTTTGAGACATTTTTAATCCCCCCTTTCAAACATATTTACATACTTACATGCATGTACTGATAGGATATGGTGAAAATACTATTCTGTAATAGATAAACGTCTAGTCCCGTACTAATATGTATTGTTGTGATTAGTTAAGTTGAAGTATTGAAACTAGTGTATAAAGGGAGCGAAGGCACTCCTAGCGCCACAACGTTCAATGGGATTCCTTATTTACACTGGATAAATAAATTATAAAAGGATGAGGAAATCGTCGGTTATCCAAACGCATACATGGCTCTATGAGTTTTTTAAAGCATGTGTAGAACAATCGAGCAGGAGTTCATGTTTTTGGCAATGTGAAATACTTTGTGTGCCACTTGTAAAGTTATTTCCTGAAATTAGCCCCGAAGAATTGCAATATGAACTTCTAAACCATGGCTTATTTGATCCAATTGAATGGACTGACATAGAAAAACAAGTGAGGAGAATGGAGAAACAAAGCGTCTGGCAAATTGTTGATGAGGAATATCAGTTCTTAAAAGGTTTATGGCAAGGTCCAGAGATATCCATCTATATTTTTCCGATAAGTAAAATGAAACTTAAAGAGGAAGAGCAAGCACCATCTAAAAATGGCGTAGCATATAAAGGAGGGTTGTTTTTATTTTTATCTGAAGGACTCGTAAGAGAAGAAGTAAAGGCTTTATTTGCACATGAATACAACCATGTTTGTCGATTAAACTATTTAGGGTTAGAATCTACCAAAATACCTTTAAAGGATTCGCTAGTTATAGAAGGTTTAGGGGAGTTTGCTGTCAAAGAATTATACGGTGAAAAATGGATGGCTCCATGGACAGATCTGTATTCATTTGAAAGATCTATCAAAGTGTGGAATGAACACTTTATTCCACAACTGAACTTGATGGGGGTAGGGAACCATCAAACTTTTTTATACGGCAATGGCAAAAGTAGACTTCCCAAATGGATTGGATATCATATAGGTTTTCAAATTATTGATACCTACAAAGAAAAGAATGGACCATTTAACGATTATGAGTTATACCGAAAATCCTCCGATGAACTGATTGCAGGTTCTATCTTTCCGGAGAGTAAGTTGTACTAATCTCAAAAGAATCCTGTAATAAAACAATCTTATTCCTAGATAGTTATCTAGGAATAAGATTGTTTTGAGTTTATGGTAAATAACACCGAAACACACGAAAGCCGATGAATTCATGGTATTGAGAAATGAAACGGTTATGCTCATCCCATAAATCATAGAAGTCGATAGGTATGTTTCCAGACGGATTTATATCTTTAATATCAGTTTGGATTAGGTCAGCTGGGGTGTCAATTATTTCTATTTGTGTAAACCCAGCTTGTTGTATTTTCGCTATCCATTCTGATTCATTTAAAATTTCATTAACACCGTACAGGCTGCAGGCTTTTTTCTGTAATTCTTCCGATAGGGATTGTTCAGCAGTCATTTCAATCAAAATCATACGACCGCCACTTTTTAATAATCTGGAGAGTTCGCTTAATGTCCTGGGAATATTTGTGAATGTGATCACAGATTCTGCAATTAGGAAATCAAAGGAATTGTCGTGAAGCTCCAGTTTTTGAGCGTCTCCTTCAATTACTAAAACAGATGAACTATTATTCTCGAAGCGTTCTCTAGCCTTTTTTAACATAACGGGATGATTATCTACTGCTGTAACTTCACAATTGAATGTTTGGGCTAAGAATTCGGCTGTTTGACCGGTACCGCAACCGATATCCAACACAGATTCAAAAGGTTGAATGTTTTCGTTTATCAGTATGGACTGCGATAAAGAAAACCCACCAGGATGCGCACCACCAATTCCAAAGTAAGCTACTAAGTCTAGATAGTTATTTAACAATCGATACTCCCCTAGTCTACCTTTGTTTTCGGTTTAGCAATAGCCATGATGGTCATCATCAAAGCCGTTTCCTACGAAAGCAGCTCCAACAATGATTAGTAGGATAAATAAAACAACAATTAACGCAAAGGCCGATCCATTCCCGCTGTATCCAACGTTCTTATCTATACTTGAAGACATTTTATCCCTCCTTCTATTTCTATTAATAGAGTATGAGTGAGATTAGAGAATCATAGGGCTAAAGCAAAGAATTTTATCTGGACCTTTGATGTTGAAATAAAGAACCTCGAGGTAGCCGCTCCTGCGCTGGGGTGTTCACTATTAAGGGAGTTGTGATTCAGAATGTGGAATTTATACCGCTTGGCGCTCTGGGGATGCCTCTGGCCATGAGCCTGGATTTACGCTTCGCATCCAGTCTCACGGCTTCGGCTACCCCTTTGCCGCGCCTGCGCTGGAGTGTACATTATTGAGAGAGTTGTAATTCGGAGATGTATAGCATGAGATTGTAATGTGATTACTATTTGATACTAAATTAATTCAAGAAAGACGCATTATAGATTGCAGGTCTTATCCTCAATAACGAAAAACGCTTTCTTACATAGACCATCCAGCGAAGGCGCAACTTCGTGGTAGCCGAAGCGATAAGACTGAAAGAGATCTTCTTTCTGGCTTATCGCGGGAGGCATCCACAAAGTGCTGCAGCGGTATTAGCAGGATTTCTGAATCGTTCCCTGTATAAGAACTGTTATTATTTACATTCGCTCGGTATAAGATTTAAACCATTTAAAATATGAAAAGGGGATCTTATTCAGTAGAATAGGATCCCTTTTAACATATTTTCACACGAACTTTGCTCTCTATTTTTTATTTTGTGTTAAGTGTCTTTTTTGTGGAATCCAATAAACAATCAGACCTTAAGGGCTAACAGGGGGTTCCATGACAGTTAATGTCCGGTTGACTGTGTCCATATTCAACGTAGCACCGATAGGAATTGTTGCTTTATATGTGCCATGTGCAGTTGCCAGGTTGCTCATGAGGGGCTTGCCTAAGGGAACTAGAAAATCATTGATAAGATCTGTATATGATTTTCCATACGCAATCTCACAATTTGTGCATTCCCCCATAATAATTCCAATGCATTCGTCAAACTTCTTCGCTAAGAACAGGTGGTTTAGATATCTGTAAACAGTGTTAATGGGCTCGTGTGTCTCTTCCAGTACGAGAATTTTACCTGCTGTATTGATTTCAAAAGAGGTCCCTAAAGTTCCGATGAAAGAAGTTAAATTACCTCCAACAACTGGACCCGTTACATTTCCTTGAACGTTACCAATCAACGTCATACCTGGTGGGTTTTTTATTTCCCAAGGGGCGGTTAATGTTGAAGTTGCTTTGAAGAATTGGTTGAAATTATAGGAAGGGGTATTCGAGTTAAAGTCAAGTAGAAGGAGGCTTTGAAACGTTATTAAGTCCGCATATTCATATAATGCATTTAGTAATATCGTAATGTCACTGTAGCCTGAAACAATTTTTGGGTTTTGTGAGATTACAGAAAAGTTGAGGAAAGGGAGAATACTTGCTACCCCTACACCGCCTCTCGAAGGTAAAATCCACTTCACATCCTGATTCAAAAACATTTGCATCAAATCTGATGCCATTTCTTGAGGCGTTGCTGCTAGGAATCCAGACGCTGAATAGACATGTTCCCCAACAAGCACTTTATACCCCATTCTCTTTAAGGTAGCAATTCCGGCGTCTATTCTACTAGCTGCCAATGGACTTCCTAACGTAACAATGCCTACAGTATCTCCTTTTTGTAATTGAGGTGGTCGTATAGCGATATTTTTCGGCTCCCTTCAAGAAAATCTGGACGCAATTGCGATGAGACGTAATTGATTAAAATGAAAGTGTGATGGAATGCGAAAAATCTTGTCTATTTGTCCAGGCGAGATGAATTGTTGGACATAAGCAAGTAATGTACCTGTACAAGTATAGAAAATGAAAAAGGAGGTGCACAAAATGAATCAAAACAAAGCATTTACAAATGTTCAAGCTGCAATGAATTTGGCTAACACGGGTGAAGACATTCTCGGAGGTCTAATTATTCTTTCGGCTGTAGTCACTGAATTCGCTCTTGCAGATCTAATATTTGCTGAAGCAGGCAAAATCGATGCAGCAGTTGAAGACAACGCAAATGTTGGAGATCTAACAAATCTGGATCAATCTGTAGCTAAAGTATTGGAACAAGTATGTTGTATCGAAAAACAAATCGTTGAAAAGATTAAACAAGGTAGATATATCATGCACGACGTAGCACCTTACTAAAAAAACGTAGTTGAATAGTGCATCCATCAATATAACGCACATTATATAGGTGGACTGCATGATAGAAAAACATTTACACATGCCAACTACTGAAAGAGTTGGCATGCTTTTTAAAACCACATAGCTACTTAAAAAGATTAAACTATGTATATACATAAATCTATGGAAAGTTAAATAGGAACGGTATCTTCCGTATCTATAGTCTGGTAGTACTAGATATATTGCGTTATGTATTTGTATTATAACCTATGCGATAAGTAAGTAAGATGTGCTTCTTTTCACTAATATTTTGAACTTAAGTAATATATTTAAATAATTCAATATATATCTTTTATCCTGTGCTAGAAATAACGTTTGCAGGACCTTTCGCATATGATATAATAAATGAAAAGAATGGTCTGAATAATCAGTATTCACCATTTGCTGTGGGGTTATGACTATGGGAGAGGTAAAGAAAAGGAAATTACTATTTATTTTTGGATGTATATGTATGTTGCTTCTAGTAGGTTACGAGGCTAGGCCTTTCTATCATGCAGAGTTGAAAGGAATGATTAGTATTGCACACAGGGGTGCGGCTAATTTTGCGCCGGAGAATTCGCAAGCTGCTTTTCAAAAAGCAATAGAGCTTGGAGCAGACTTCTTAGAATGTGACGTTCACCTATCGAAGGATGGTGAGCTAATAATAATACATGATGACAAAGTGGACAGGACTACAAATGGGAAGGGCTATGTGAAAGATTTTACACTTGCCGAATTAAAAGAATTGGATGCAGGAGGGAAATTTCACGCATCTTTTGCAGGTGAACAAATTATGACTCTTGATGAATTGTTAGACGAGTTTTATGGGCAAGCCGGCTTGTTAATAGAGTTAAAAAAACCGTTAATGTATCCAGGAATGGAAGAGAAAGTAGTAACCTTGCTAAATGAATATAAGGATTTGAACAGCATTATTGTACAATCGTTCGATATGGAATCGATGAGGAAAATGACGACATTGCTTCCTGAATTAGAAGTGGCAATTCTTATGAAGCCATCTATTCAAAATGTGTCTTTCCAAGAGATAAATGATATGACTTCTTTTGCAACATATATTAATTTCAATGTCTCATATATCAATAAGCGTGTGATTAATGAAATACATAATCAGGGTGGAAAAGTATTAGTTTGGTCTACGAAAAACCAGAGATGGGTGGACAAAGCCTATCAATACAATGTGGACGGTATAATAACAGACTTTTCAATCTGGCCGATTGAAGGGCCAATTCGCTTAGTGCAAGACTAATATAAGATGGGAATTTAAATCCAGTACATACCTATATAAGAGGGAGTACTGGATTATTTATTTGTCACACCTATCTGGCTTTCTTGACAATGAAAAACAGGAGCCCTACACTTATGAGTAGAAAAGATAGTTGGAGGACAAAATGACAAATCATACTTTCATACCAATCATTATAGGAACAGACATGAATGCTTACAACATGGCTATTTCATTCCATGAGGAGTACGGCATTAAACCGATTTTAGTGGGAAAAGAACCTTTATCATTCACCAGTTTAAGTTCAATTATTAAAAAGATAGAACTCAATCCGAAACTTCCAGAAAAAAAAGTGTTTGTTAGTTTTTTGAAAGAAGTTGCAGTCAAATACGCCGAACCTGGAAAGAGAATGCTCCTTATTGGAACGAATGATCTTTACGTACGAATGATTATTGAAAATGCGGAAGAGCTGAAAAGTGATTTCGTGTTTAATTACATACCGGAACCGCTTATGAACGATGTACTTGTCAAATCAAATTTCTATAAGTTGTGTGCTGAACATGGCATTGATGCACCGGCAACTTATTATTATTCTTGCCAAGACGACAAGGCATTCACGGAAAAGGTCATGTTTCCGATTATTATTAAGCCTAGCAACGGTGTTGAGTATTATAAGCATCCGTTTACAGGTATGGAAAAAGTGTACAAAGTCGATTCCTACGATGAAATTCAAGTCGTAATAGAGAAAATCAAAGCAAGTGGCTACAAGGAAGATTTAATTATCCAGGACTATATTCCAGGCGACGACACGTATATGTGGGATTCTGTTTTTTACATGAACAGTCGTGGTAAAGCCGAACTGATTACTTTTGCACAAGTCGTACTGCAAGAGCATACTGTAACGGCAATCGGGAATTATACAGCACTCATCACACGATACAACGAAGAAATGATGATGAAGTTAAAAGGATTCCTCGAAGCACTGAACTACGTAGGGTATGCGAACTTCGATTTGAAGTATGATGAGCGGGATGGCAAGTTCAAAGTGTTTGAAGTGAATATAAGACAAGGACGATCAAGTTACTATATCACTGCTTGTGGACATAATATGGCAAAGTATCTAGTCGATGATGTCATTCATGGGCAACAGAAAGAACTAACACTACTCAATGAAAACTTTCTGTTCACCGTAGTACCTAAAATTGTACTTAAGAAGTTTGTAAAAAACCCAAAAGTACTTAAACACGTAAAAAAATTACTTCGAGCGGGTAAATATGGCAATCCCTTGTTTTATAAAAAGGATCGTCACTTCAAGCGTAAAATTTACCTATTTCTTAGACAGGTTAATTACTATCAGAAGTATAAAAATAGTACATGGTGAAAAAACCCCCTATGCCAACGTATAGGGGGTTTTTGTTATGTCATCGCACCTATAAAGCATAAATCATCCGTATCGATTAATAAATTGCTCGCTATAACAACTCCAATAGCCGGCATTTTCTTTTGACATTGTTTTATGATTAGCGAATTGAGGTAAACTTAGAATAAAGGCTAAAGATAGGTGGGTAGACATATTATGTTAGATGATAAATTGAAGAAACTTCAAAAAGATTGGTTAGATGAAGCAACAATTACTGCTATGCAGGAAAAGATGAGCAGTGGAGATCTGTCATCCGAAGAACTTACATACATGTATATTGATACAATTTCAAATAAGAATAGAAATATAAATGCAGTACTGGAATTGAACTTGGAAGCTGTTCAGATTGCAAGGGCACTTGATGTAGAAAGGCTTGAAATAGGACCGCGATCACTTCTCCACGGCATTCCGGTTCTTTTGAAAGACAATATGGGAACAAAGGATAGAATGCATACAAGTTGTGGATCTCTTGCATTCAAAGATTTCTATGCCGCTGATGATGCATTTTTAGTGAAGAAATTACGTGCGGCGGGAGCGGTTATTTTAGGAAAGACGAATATGACAGAATGGGCGAATTTTATGTCTGACCGGATGACGAATGGTTGGAGCTCGCGTGGGGGACAAGTGAATAATCCCTATGGTTTATTCGATGTCGGGGGATCGAGTTCGGGTGCAGGTGCAGCTATTGCGGCGAATATGGGGGCTGTGGCAATCGGCACGGAGACAACAGGGTCAATCCTCAACCCATCAGCCCAGAACTCGCTTGTCGGTCTCAAACCAACTGTTGGTGCGATTAGCCGAACTGGGGTGATACCACTATCCAATACGCAAGATACACCAGGACCAATGGCGAGGACTGTAAGAGACGTGGCTATTACATTTAGTCTGCTAATCGGTTCAGACCAGGAAGACTCTGCAACTGCTGGCGCATCCAGTTTAGACGAAGTCGATTGGATGTCTATCCTCGATACCAGTGCGCTAGAAGGTGTCCGACTTGGCGTTGCCCGCTCAATCTTTGAACGGGAAGCATCGACAGAACGTTTGTCTTTATTTGACATGGCACTCAGTAAACTTGAAGAAGCAGGCGCTGTGATAATCGATGCTATCGACTTGGGTACAATGGAAAATGACCTTGGCTACAACGTACTTCTATACGAGTTTAAGGCATCACTGAACGCTTATCTGGGAGGAACACCAGTGACAAACTCGATTCGCACATTGGCAGACATCATCCGTTTCAACAATGAACACGCAGATGAGACATTGAAGTACGGTCAAGTAATGTTGGAGAAGGTTGAGCGGACAAGCGGGACACTAACGGAACGTGCTTATATCGAGGCGCTTCTTCGTAATCGTCATCTAGCGGGTGACATTGCACTTGGAAAAGTGCTTGAAGAGCACGATATTCAAGCGCTGGTTTTTCCGCAAGATCATGGATGCAGTTTCGGAGCGGCAGCAGGCTTTCCGTCCATTACGGTCCCTGCGGATTATACAGAAGTAGGCGAGCCATTCGGTTTAACATTTTCGGGTAAAGCATTTACTGAACCGGAGCTTATAGGTTTTGCTTATGCATTCGAACAGCGTGTCAATGCAAGACGAAAACCTTAAACAGTTTTGTCAGAAATAGAGTCTCCAAGGGCGTATTATGATAAACTGAAGAGATTAGAGTGAAAGTAGGGATAATGATGTCCTTCTTAGAGAATTTTGACGATATGATCAAAGAAAAATGGAAATTTGAATATGAAATGCCTATCCAGGAAAAAATGATTCCAGAAATGATTGCAGGCAAAGATATCGTGGCAGAATCACCGACTGGTTCGGGTAAGACACTTGCATTTGTACTACCGCTTCTACAATTGGTCGATGGCGATAAAAAACAGACACAGGCATTGATTATTACACCTTCTCAGGAGCTGTCGATGCAAATCGTCAACGTTATCAGAGAATGGGTGACAGGGACAGGTATTACTGTGACACAATTAATTGGCGGGGCTAATATGCAGCGTCAGATTGAACAGTTGAAGAAAAAACCGACAATCGTTGTTGGAACACCCGGTCGTTTGGCTGAACTCATTAAAGTGAAAAAATTAAAGATGCACGATATCCGTCACATCGTACTCGATGAAGGCGACCAGCTGCTAGCGCGTGATCATCGCGTTATCGTTAAAAGTATGATTGAGGCGGCAAATCCGGAAAGACAAGTTGTTGCCGTATCTGCAACAATAACAGATGAAATTGAAATTGTTGCTAGCAAGTTTATGAATAATCCAATTCGCATCCAAGTTGGCCCGGAAGAAATGCCGAAGTCAGGTACCGTCGTCCATTCATTTGTTAAGACAGATGCACGGGACAAAACGGATGTATTGCGTGGAATTTCTTATTTGAAGGGAATTCGTGCTCTTGCATTTATTAACAATGTGGATCAGCTTCGCATGAAAGAAATGAAGCTCAAGTATAACGAAGCACCAATAGCAGTCCTTCATTCAGAAATGACAAAATTTGAGAGACAGCAAACATTGGAAAGTTTCCGTAAAGGTGAATTACAGATTTTAATAGCAACAGATTTGGCTGCACGAGGACTGGACATCGATGGGTTGACGCATGTTATCCATGTAGATGTGCCTCACACAGTTGAACAGTACTTGCACCGCTCTGGTAGAACAGGACGTGCAGGCGGAGATGGAGAAGTATTGACGCTATTATCATATGCGGAAGAACGTGATTACCGCAAGCTGACAAAAGGTATTAAAACGGTTCAAAAAGTATGGTATAAAGGCCACCTTGCAGAAGGTAATTCGAAAACTATTGGACTTCCCAAAAAGAAATGAAAAAAAGGCTGTCCCCGTCAACCCAACTACATTGGATTGACGGGGAACAGCCCTTTTTTGTTATTAGAGTTGTGTCAGTATAATTGGTTCACCTTTTGTAACGATAATCGTATGCTCGATTTGTGCAACGAGCGACTTGTCAGGTGTGATGAAGGTCCATCCATCCCCAGACTCGATGATATGCTCTGCTTTTTCAGAGATAAAGGGCTCAACCGCTAGAACCATTCCTTCTTTCAGAAGTGTCTTATCCCAAGCATCATAATAGTTGAGCACGTGGGATGGTTCTTCGTGCAATGCTTTCCCGATGCCGTGGCCAGTCAAGTTCTTGATGACCTTCAAGCCGTGTTCTTTTGCTTCGCGTTCAACCGCTTTTCCAATTTGATTTAAACTGGAACCGGCTTTGACCTTCGTCATTGCACGCTCAAATGCACTTTTAGCTACATCACATAGCTGCTGTTTCTTTTCATCAGGCGTACCGACGACAAAAGAAATACCAGTATCAGCGAAGTATCCATTATATGAACCGGAGACATCGATGTTAACGAGATCTCCATCTTCTATAACGCGGGAACCTGGCATGCCATGCGCAACTTCACTGTTGACGCTAATGCATGTATTTCCAGGGAAGTCATATTCTGCAATCGGTCCTGAAATTGCGCCTTTCTCTTTGAAGAGACGTCCGCCTATGTCATCAATTTCTTTTGTTGTTTTACCGGGGATTGTCGCTTCTTTCATCACGTCTCTGATTTCGGCTACAATTTTGCCGATTTTTTTTAAAGCTTCAATTTCCTCTACCGTTTTTGCAATCATTATTTCCAAGTCCTTTCTACCGTGCATTCTTTTCTATATCATACTATATCATAATGAACGGAACAAAAAAGTCTACAAACCATAAAAATGTTTGTAGACCATCTTATTATCTTCTCGGTTTTATTGTACCTGTTGTTTTTTTGCTTGACATGGCTTTTTTCACAATCGGGTAGATAATGGGCGCAAATTTCATAGCGGTTTTCAAAAGTTTTCCAATCTTCATAAATAATCACTCCTAGTAAAAGCATATATTTATCATTTTCCCGAAATAGAGGTTTAGTAAACATTCATCTCAATACCTTAACACCTTGAAAAACATTCCATACTAGAATGGCCATAAGCAGTAGTCCATAGATAAGCATGAATAAGAATGGCGTAAGTTGCCAAAATCCGAAGTTTGTGCTCGGCATTCCATTGATACTTTCCGTAAAGGAAAACATTGAAAAAGAAAATATGACAATTGTAGCAATAAGGAGGATGACAGGAACAAGGTGTGAAACTAAGGAACGTTTTGCATGGGATTTCACTTCTCGATCATCTGTAACCAAATAAACAATGACGGGAAGAAGCAAAGGGGAGAAGAAGACACTAAAATAGCATAGAGCAGCTAATAGTTTACTGTTTGTCATGTAGATTCCTCCGTTCAACTTTTACTATATAGGAAAATCACTATGTCTGTTAATCATCTTGCTTATAGGATTACCCTCCTATACAATGAAATAGACATTTGAATAACTTTAACCACAAGGGGTGCCTGTTTTGGCTGAGATTGGACATGAAGTTCTGACCCTTAGAACCTGTAAGATTATTCTTGCGTAGGAATGTGGATGGAAACTGACATATTTGATGTCCCATTCTATCCGGGATGTCTTTTTTTATGCCCACATCCTGCGCTACAACTAGGTAGGAGGAGAGTTTGAGATGGATAGGAAAAGGCTTCAATTATTACTTGAGGTTGCTATTTTAGGAGCAATTTCTTTTGTTCTAGATAAAATCGGATTTTCAATGCCTCAAGGCGGATCGGTTACGTTGTCAATGCTACCGGTAGTTGTTATGGCATTCCGCTGGGGAATTGCAGGCGGTATGCTCACAGGTTTTGTAAGTGGACTGCTGCAGTTGGTAACAGGGGGCTATGTATTAAACCCTGTTCAGGCGGCGCTCGATTATTTCGTGGCTTATGCCGTTGTGGGTTTGGCAGGCGTAACACTAGCCTGGCTGTTAAGTAGTAAAACAAAAGGTAAGAATGGTTCAGTGGTTGCCGCAATCGTCGTTGGGACAATCATAGGGGGGCTTCTACGATACCTGATTCACTTCATCGGTGGAATTGTTTTCTTTGCTTCCTATGCGCCTGAAGGACAGCCTGTCTGGTTATATTCTCTTGTTTATAACGCTTCCTATATGATCCCTGCAATTATATTGACGGCAATCGTTGCGTCCATATTATTTACTACAGCACCCCGGCTACTTGAGCCTAAATAAGAAACCGCCGTCCTTCCTTATGGAAGAATGGCGGTTTCTTATTTGGTTGCAAACGATTTTCTTTTGATGACCAGGAGGCCGATAATGGCGGCTGCAAGAAACAGAGCTGCGGTAGTAACAAATAACTCATTTACACCATTTTTTACAGCGATACCGATAAATGCCCAAACAAAGACGAGAGCTAGAGAAATATCTGCATAATAGTATAGGTAATGAAGAGCAATTGCAGTAGCAATGGTCAAGTAAATGACGGTCCATAATGGGGTACTTAATCCCAATCCACTCCACTCATGCAAAGTAAGGACATAACTGATATTTGTAATTGCTGCGACAAAAGTCCATCCAAGATAGACTGCAATTGGAACCCTACCGAAAAAGGAATTATCTTTTTTGGAGTAGGTAAAATAAATGGACAATAGCGCTAACAGAAGTCCTAATATGATAACAATCGTCCATTCAAAATAACCGAAATGCCAAAGTAGAATCCAAGCGATATTAAAAAGACAGCTGATTACAAAAAAAACTGCTCTACGGTTGAACAATGCATGTTCAACGTTTGCCTTATTCCGTATGAAGCCATATAACCAGAAAGCCATTAGCATATATATAACTGCCCATATTGAAAAGACATAATCAGCTGGTGTAAATAATACCGGTAAACTATTTGAGATTTCACCAGTTGTTTTTCCATTGATAGGTAATATATTTGCAGTTGCGTTGACAACAATAACTGCAATGAGTGAAAGTACCATGAGTAGTATTCTAAACATATTTAAATCCCCCTACTGAATAGTATACAGAGGAAAGCTGTACCCTGCGAAGGAAAGTATGAACCTTCCGTCACAATTGCATAATTTCGCATACCGAAGATTCATGTTATAATTAAATGGTGTTTTTAGAAGATTTAGAATGAAGTGAAGGGGGAATTAATATGGCGCTTAAAAAATATTCGGAAGTCTGGGATCTTGACGTTTTCTTCAAAGGTGGAAGTGAATCAAACGAATTGCGGACACACTTAGATGGTGTAAAGGAGAAAATCAGTTCGTTAGAAGAAACAGCTTCAAAATTTCCAGTTCCCCAGTCTGCAACCGATTCACAAGCCGTTGCAAATCTTATTGAATCACTGGTTGACGCAGCACTTAATATGTCGCAGGCAGGCGCTGTCATTGGCTGTTTCCTCGCGGCTGACACGACTGATAAAAAAGCATTGCAACTGCAAGGGGAAACGGCTTCACTAGGGGCACGCTTCTCAACAGTCTGGCTTATCATTCAACAAACACTTGCTAAAGCTGATGAAGATACATGGAATGGGCTTATGGTATCAGATGAATTAAAAGAATTTGCATTCGTACTGAATGAATGGCGCAAAGAAGTGGAATTGAAATTGTCCGAAGAAGAAGAAAGTATTATCACTTCTTTGAGTGTAGATGGTTATCATGGGTGGGGACAATTGTACGATATGTTGGTCGGTGATATTAAGATAAAAATTGAACTTGACGGAGAAGAAAAAGAACTTTCTGTTGGGCAGGCGAATAATCTAAGTTCACATGCAGATGCATCCATACGAAAACAATCATTTGAAGCATTGGAAGCAGCATGGCAAGGAAAAGAAGACTTCTTTGCATCTGCCTTAAATCATATTGCAGGATTTAGACTGGAAGTATACAAGAAACGCGGCTGGGATTCCGTATTGAAAGAACCCCTGCTCCGCAATCGAATGAGTGAAGAGACGCTGGATGCAATGTGGGGAGCAATTGGCGAAAATAAAGCACCTTTCGTGGAATACTTGAACGCCAAAGCGAGAATGCTAGGTACTGATAAGATGAACTGGTATGACATGGATGCACCGGTTACAACATCTACAAAGAAGATGACCTATCAGGAAGGAGCAGAATTCATATTAAAACACTTTGGCGAATTCGGTCCGGAACTTGAATCATTCTCACGAATTGCGTTTGAAGAGAGTTGGATAGAGGCGGAAGACCGACCAAATAAACGACCGGGTGGATTCTGTACAGGTATGCCGATGTCAGAGCAATCACGTATCTTTATGACTTATAGTGGAACAATGTCGAATGTTGCGACGCTTGCACATGAACTTGGTCATGCATTCCATTCTTATGCGTTGCGTCCTGTCCATTGGATGAATCGACAGTATGCAATGGGAGTGGCCGAAACGGCTTCAACATTTGCGGAAATGATTGTTGCGGATGCTGCAGTTAAAGCGGCTGAAACTAAAGATGAAAAGATCGCTTTGTTAGAAGATAAAATTCAGCGAAGCGTTGCATTCTTTATGAATATCCATTCTAGATTCCTCTTTGAAACAAGGTTCTATGAAGAACGGAAAAATGGAAATGTTCCTGCCGCAAGGTTGAATGACTTAATGGTAGAAGCGCAGAAAGAAGCTTATGGAGATGCCCTTGATACGGTACACCCACATTTCTGGGCATCGAAACTCCATTTCTATATTACAGGAGTACAGTTCTACAATTTTCCGTATACGTTTGGTTATTTGTTCTCCTTGAGCATTTATGCAAAAGCTCTGGAAGTTGGAGAAGGATTTGAACAGAAATATATAGCGCTTTTACAGGATACTGCAATTATGAGTGTTGAAGATCTTGCGATGAAACATCTAGGAGAAGATATTTCAAAACAAGCATTTTGGGAAAAAGGTGTAACATTGTGTATTAAAGATGTTGAGGAGTTCTTGGAACTTACTTCGGTAAAAGGGTGAATATGAATTGATTTTGCTTGAAGGGCAAACCTGTTACTTACGGATATTGACTGAAGATGATGCTTTTATATTTACAGAGTTACTTACAGCTAATAGAGAATACTGGTCCATTTTTGAACCGCGGCACGAAAGCAGTTATTTTACTGTTGCTGCTCAAAGGGATAAAATCAGAGAGGCGATTTATCAGATGAGGGACCGTAGAGAATACAACTTCGGCATCTTTAATTCGACAACGAGTCAACTGATTGGACATATCTCGCTTTATGGTATTAAAAGACTTCCTTTCTCCAGTGGTTTTGTAGGATATTCGATTGATGAATATTCAACAGGCAGAGGGATAGGCACAGAGGCTGTTCGACTAGTCACTGCTTTTGCTATCGAAAAAGTTGCATTGCATCGGGTCGAAGCATATGTATCGCCGCGCAATAGCGGATCGATAAAAGTGCTAGAGAGGTCCGGGTACTATCAGGAAGGTTTACTGCGTAAACTTCTTTACATCAATGGTGTCTGGGAAGATCATTATATCTACGCAATAATTGAAAATGACTTTTGAAAGGGTAAGACCGCTTTGCGGAAACTTACTTCTAAAATAAGAAGCCGATTCCTGTGAAATAGGAATCGGCTTTTGTCTATTTCCCGGGAAATAGGTCGAGATTTTTATTATTCCGCGTGGAAATTATAACCATCTACAATGATGTCAAGTTTCCCGGTGTCAGGATGGACAACAAGTCCATGTATGGCAACCTTTTTATCCATAAGGGGGTGGTTCCGAACAGCATCGACACTCATCTTAACACTTTCGGTCACATCTCCAAAACCGTGTAGCCACTCTTCCATATCAACGCCAGAATATCTAAGGGTGTTAAATATGTTTTTATCAATACCACGGTCGACCATTTTATCCATGATATTAGTTGTATCGACTGCACTCATTCCGCAATCATGATGGCCAACAATGTAAACCTCATCCGCGTGCAAATTATAAACTGCTACAAGGAGGCTCCTCATAATACCGCCGAAAGGGTGGGTGACAACTGCTCCGGCGCTTTTAATAATTTTGGCATCGCCATTTTTCAAGTTCATTGCTTTAGGCAACAATTCAGTTAATCTCGTATCCATGCATGTTAGTATTACAATTCGTTTGTCGGGGAATTTGGTTGTTGCGTATTGTTCGTATTGCTTTTCATTTACAAACGTTTCATTATAACTAATTATTTCCGATAGTATTGTCATTGTATTCTCCCATTTCTATTAGGTTTTATTTAGTATAGATGAAAATATGTAAAAAGAAAAGAGTTGCCGACTGGCAACTCTTAGAACTTCGTTTCTGGTTTTGGATCAATTGTTGTAGAATCAGCGGATATCATAGACGTAGAAAGATAGTGCATTGTAAACAATGCTGCTATTGCCATGACGACTGCAAAACCGATAACTGTAGTGAACATTAAGCCCATATATATGACCCCTCTCTAGACTGATAATTTGATACTGTCCTTAGTATACAGTAAAAACCCATTTAATTTAAGGGGTTCATTAAATGTTTTTAGTAATTGTGACGTTTTTTAGAAAGCCCAGTTGCCTTTACGGAACACAGCTTCACTTGTTCCGTCATCAAAAATCCCATCAATATCCATCTCGTTGGAACCAATCATGAAGTCGACATGTGTAATGCTTTGGTTTAAGCCATTTTTTTCGAGATCTTCACGTGACATCGTTTTGCCTCCCTCGATACAAAATGCATATGCACTGCCAAGAGCAAAGTGGTTTGATGCATTTTCGTCGAACAGTGTATTATAGAAGAGTAAACCTGATTGCGAAATCGGTGATGCATGAGGGACGAGTGCCACTTCACCTAGATGTTTCGCGCCTTCATCGGTATCGATCAAGCGTTGTAATACTTCTTCACCTTGCTTAGCTGTAACAGCTGTTACACGTCCATCTTTAAATGTGATTTTAAAGTTATCGATAATGTTTCCGCCGTAGCTTAATGGCTTTGTGCTAGATACATAACCATTAACACTTGTTTTTAAAGGAACAGTGAATACTTCTTCTGTTGGCATATTCGCCATGAAAGTATGACCTTTTTCATTGACACTACCCGCTCCGCACCACAAGTGGCCTTCAGGTAATTCAACTAACAAGTCCGTGCCGGAAGATTTGTAATGGAGTTTTCGGAAACGCTTACCATTCAGATAGTCAACTTTGGCATGTAAGTTAGTATCGTGGGTAATCCACTCTTGTATCGGATCTTCCTTGTCTGTACGTACTGCTTTAAAAATGGCTGTCCATAGCGCTGGGACCTGCTCTTCTTCAGAAAGTTCGGGGAATACTTTTGAGGCCCATGCTTTTGAAGGAGCGGCAATTACAGTCCAGCTGATTTTGTCGGATTGAACATATTGACGATATTTGTCGAGTGCTTGTCCAGTAGCTTTTTGGAAATCGCCTATGCGCGATGACTCTATACCTTTTAATAAGTCAGGGCTTTGCGAAATGATGCTCATGAACGCAGCGCCTTTTTCTGCGAGTTGTTCACGTTCCAAAACTTTCCACTCAGGGAATTCCGCAAAAGAATCAGTGGGTGCTTTTTCATAACGCAGTCGAGTGATTATATCATCTGACCAATCTACAAATACTTGACGTGCACCTGCATCGTAAGCGGCTTCAGTTACAAGTCGAACAAATTCCGCTGTTTCTGTAGAAGCACTGATATAAAGGTACTGATTAGGCTGAATATTGACTCCGACTTGAACTGCGAGGTCCGCGTATCGTGATAGTTGTTTGTTAAATGTGGTCATGTGTAATGACTCCTTTCCTTATCTTCTACATAGTATCAATTTACAGACAAAACCTGCAACGAAAAGGTTACAGGAAGATAAATCTCATATATTTATTACTTGCACACTTCTAAAGAAAAGACTAAAGATGCCGAAATAAGAAGAAGAATGGAATATTTGGAGGGTCAACTATGGATTTGTCAACAGTACTAGGGCTTGTACTAGGGTTTGTAGCACTACTTGTAGGAATGTCGATGAAAGGTGTCCCGATAGAAAACTTATTTAATATGGCAGCTATATTGATAATCATTGTAGGGACATTGGCAGCAGTTGTAATTGCATTTCCTATGAACGAGTTAAAGCGTGTTCCAAAATTGTTCGGTATCCTTTTTAAGGAACAGAAACTGGCCTCTGATTCTGACATAATCCGTATGTTTTCAGGCTGGGCAGATATTGCACGGCGTGAAGGGTTATTATCACTTGAAGCAAAAACCGACGACATTAATGATCCGTTTTTAAAAAATGGATTAAGTCTTGCAATTGATGGACAAAACGCAGATTATATCCGTGATGTCTTGAGCGAAGAGGTAGAAGCGATGGAAGATAGACATTCTGCGGGAGCGCAAATATTCTCCCAGGCAGGAACGTACGCACCTACGCTTGGCGTGCTGGGAGCGGTGGTGGGTCTTATTGCTGCCCTTAGTAATTTGAACGATATTGACGCGCTTGGACACGCGATTTCGGCAGCGTTCATAGCGACGTTGCTGGGTATATTTACGGGTTACGTGCTTTGGCATCCATTTGCAAATAAATTGAGACGTAAATCGCATGAAGAGGTTAGGCAGAAGAAAATGATGATTGAAGGAGTACTTTCAGTTCTTGAAGGGGAAGCTCCACGTGTTATCGAGCAGAAACTATCTTCTTATTTGTCTGCAGAAGAGCGCAGGAAATTAGCTGTTAAAAACAACGACGACAACAAGGAGGCGGGTGGCTTTGTCGAAGAGACGTAAGAGGAAAAAGGATGAACCCCACATAGATGAGTCCTGGCTATTGCCATACTCAGACCTTATGACTCTTCTTCTCGCACTTTTTATTGTGTTATTTGCATCGAGTACGGTTGATGAAGAAAAGCTCAATCAAATGTCCGCGGTGTTCAGTCAAGTATTTGACGGTGGACAGGGTTTGATGGATAATTCGGCTCCCTCACCAGTTCCAATACCCAAGGACTCCAATAGCAAGAATGAAGAGAACTCATCATTTATAGAAGACCAGAAATCCCTAGGAGAAATTCAGGATAGAGTGGATGAATATATTGCAGTGAATGAATTGGAGAACCAATTTGAAACAAAACTGGCTGATGAAGGGTTGCTTGTAACGATTAGGGATAGCATCCTTTTCACACCGGGAAATGCTGATATAGAAAAAGAGTATATTGGAATTGCAGATGATATTGCGAACTTGCTCGTTTTTGATCCACCGCGTCAAATCATTGTGACAGGTCATACTGATAATATACCGATTCAAAATACACAGTATGAATCAAATTGGGAACTAAGCGTCATGCGTGCGGTGAATTTCTTGAAGAGTATTGTGAATAACGGTGAAATTAACCCATTGTTATTCAGTGCTAAAGGCTACGGGGAGTTCCAACCAATCGAATCAAATGAAACAGCGCTGGGAAGAAGTAAAAATCGACGGGTTGAAGTATTAATACAGCCGCTGGTCTTAAAAGATGGAACTGCGTTTGAATGAAAATTAAAAAAAGATTCGCCTGATCTATAGATCAGGCGAATCTTTTTTTTATTAACCTCTTAATGTGCCAAGTTCTGCTGCAATTGCTTGCATTTCATTTGGTGTGATAGTAGCACGTTTCATAACCATTTCGTACATATAGTGCAAGTCTTCATATTTAGAAGTGCTGAAGTTTTCAGCTTTCATAGCGTCAACATTGACCATACGAAGTTTTTCTGTAATCTTGTCAATCATATAAGAAACGTTTTCTGGAGTTGGGTTTGATAAATCCATAGTTTCGTCCACCTTTCAATATACTTTGGACTCATCATTTCATTATTCTCCCAGACTGTCAAATGGCAGAAGATTTACCTCGCTTTGCTGCCGCTTCTTCTGCTCTTTCTTCTTTGAGTTTTGCATTGAAACGTTTTGTTTCAAAGACAATGACTCCGGACAACCCGAGAAGCCCAATTAAGTTCGGTATTGCCATTAGTCCATTCATTACGTCGGCGAATAACCAAACAGCATCAAGAGTCGCTGTTGCACCTACGAAGATGATTGCGATAAATACGAGACGGTAGTAAATTAGAACCTTCGGATTCGGGAATAAGTATTGGAAACATTTCTCTCCGTAGTATGCCCAGCCGAAAATTGTTGATGTTGCAAAGAATATCAATCCAATTGCAACGACAATCGGACCTGCTCCACCAAGGAATTCGCCGAATGCCGCTGCTGTAAGAGCACCTGCTTCAATACTCTTGTCCTTCCACATACCTGACATGACGATGGTAACGCCCGTAACTGAACAGATGACAAGTGTATCAAATAATACTTGCGTCATAGAAACGAGTGCTTGGCGTCCCGGCAAGTCTGTTCTAGCTGCTGCAGCAGCAATCGGAGCTGATCCGAGACCAGCTTCGTTGGAGAAAAGGCCACGTGCGACCCCGAAACGAATAGCTGCTCCGATTGCACCCCCAACAGCAGCCTCTCCTGTGAACGCATATGAGAATATGGTTGCAAAAGCGCCTGGAATGAGGTTGAAGTTCAAAATCATAACAATCAAACCTGCAATTAAATAGAATCCAGCCATGATGGGAACGAAGAAAGATGTAACTTTCCCGATTGTTTGAATTCCACCAATGATGACCATTCCACCGAGGACTAAAAGTACAAGTCCTGTAATCCAGTGGGGGATATTAAAGGTCGAGTTCACGACATCGGCAACCGCCTTAGACTGAACTCCATTCCCTATACCGAACGCTGCAATCGCGCCAAAAATAGCGAACAAAACACCTAGCCATTTCATTTTCAGACCATGTTCTAAATAGTACATCGGTCCGCCCGCCATTTGACCATTCGCATCCTTGACGCGGTATTTAACCGCTAGGATTGCTTCACCATACTTTGTAGCCATCCCGAAGAATCCAGCCATCCACATCCAGAAAACTGCACCTGGACCCCCAAAGTAAACTGCTGTTGCAACTCCGACAATATTACCGACACCAACTGTCGCGGCCATTGCGGTCATTAGTGCCTGGAAGTGAGTGATATCACCTTCTGATTTTTTATCCTGATTTCTAGTAAAAACAAGTTTTAAAGCATAAGGTAACATACGTACTTGTATAAGTCCTAGTCTTACCGTTAAAAAGATACCTGTTCCGACGAGAAGGATAAGTAAAGGCGGTCCCCAAATAAATCCGCTTGCCTTATCCAAAAAAGCTGTTAGTCCATCCATCCCATTACCCCCAGTATTCCTAATTTAACTTTTTTTACCCCAAGCATTTTATTCAGAAGTAGCCTCACGCCCTCTCGAAGTTTTAATTTATTGTCTCTATAGTCAATATTCCGAAAATTCTCCTCTTTCGTCAAGCTTTATTTTTATAAATCGTATTTAAAGTTTGTTATTACTCCTCTGAGGGTATAATTGATTATGTGAAAGAGTCTGAATTGGAGGGTTTGTAATGGGAACTAGTAAGTTTAGAAAATTTATTGTATTGGGTGCACTTACGGGTGCGATTATCAGTATGTTCGACAGGGGTACGCGAAATCAAGTTGTCAGAAATTCAAATAACCTAATGACGCAAATGAAGTTTTATTCAAAAAATACCGATGTGCTAAAATGGAAATTAAAAGAACAGCAAGAAAAGTATCAATCTGTCTTCGAACAACTTTCAGGTGATGCTACATATATAAAAGAACAGGTCGAAGAGTTAAAAACACTAACTCCGCAAGTGAAAGATCTCGTTATGGATACAAAAGATGCGTTTGTTGAGTCGAAAGAGGAAATTAAATCGCTTGTCAGTCAAGTTCCACCGCAAAATAATAATGAAATAAAAAAGTAACTGGTATAGAAAGGAGTGACGAAAGCGTGAAGCGGAATGAGCGTTCAACTCCTGCACCTATTCCACTAGCAGAGTCCGGGAATAGAAAAAAGAAATCGGATGGCTTTTTGGCGGACTCCGCGGTTATGAAATTCTTTGAGGATGTAAAAGGAGGAGGCCTTGAGGAATTTGACGTTACGACAACGAACGGTTTTTTAAAGGAACTGCTTGTCCGGATAAAGAAAGTCGATGTTACGGGTTTAGGCTCGCAACTCGCCTTCTTTTTCCTTTTGTCTTTATTTCCACTACTGATTTTTATTATGACATTGCTTCCTTTTTTAAATCTCGATCAGGCTGAAATATTCTTAATGATTAGAGATTACGCGCCAGCGAGTGTTGCCATGCTGATTGAAGATACACTCAGCGATATATTAGAAAATAGAAACGGTGGTTTATTGTCAATTGGTGTACTCGCGACAATATGGTCGGCTTCTAAGGGAATGAACGCCCTTACAAAAGCATTAAATCGGTCTTATTTTACTGAAGAATCACGATCATTCATAGTGGCACGCGGAATGTCGGTCGTATTTACAGTTATGCTCATCGCTGTACTCATTGTGGCACTGATTTTGCCAGTGTTTGGTCAGCAGATTGGTATGCTCGTATTCTCTTACTTAGGTCTGGAGAAAGGTTTCCTAATCTTGTGGGGAAGTTTACGTTGGATAATCCCGCCAATTCTTATATTCTTTGTATTTTCCCTAGTCTATTGGCTAGTTCCTGACTTGAAGGTTCGCTTTAAAAGCGTGCTTCCAGGGTCACTCTTTGCAACGGTCGGTTGGATTCTAACATCACTTGCATTCTCGTACTACGTTAGTAACTTCGCAAATTACTCGAGTACATATGGAAGTATTGGAGCGATTATTGTTTTAATGATGTGGCTTTACATCTCAGCAATTATTCTAATGCTTGGCGGACAGCTTAATGCGGTTATGTCAGAGAGAGGCCAAGCAAAACGTGCAAAAGAAAAAAGCAATGCAGTCATGTAACAATGACGCATTGCTTTTTGGTATTCATCTAAAGGGTTTTAGTGGCTAGTCAGCTCATTCAATTCGATTTAACATCCTTAACCCATTTAATATGACAAGAATTGTACTGCCTTCATGGCCGATGACGCCGAGTGGCAGGTCAACAGCTTGCAGGAAGTTTGAAATGATGAGTACCACTATGACGGAAATAGAGAAGAAAATATTCTGTTTTACAATCCGTTGCATTTTTCGAGAAAGTTTAATAGCAAAGGAAATACGCCTCAAGTCATTTTGCATTAGGACAATATCAGCTGTTTCTAGCGCGACATCGGTTCCTCCGCCCATTGCAATGCCTGAAGTCGCAGTAGCAAGTGCTGGTGCATCATTAATACCATCGCCGACCATTCCGACATTTTTATGTTCGGCGAGTAGTCGTTTTAAATGTTTAACTTTCATTTCAGGTAAACATTCTGCGACATATGAATCGAGACCAGCTTCTTTCGCGATAAACGCAGCTGTTTTTTCGTTATCCCCAGTCAGCATGATTGTCACAATACCTGCTTGCTTTAACTGTTGGATAGCTTCAATGGCCTCAGATCGTAAAGTGTCTCTCATTGCAGCAGCCGCGACAACGCCTTTATCGTCTTTCATGAAAATAACTGTTTTGCCTTCATCTGCGAGCGTTTCCGCAATCCCTTGATGAAATGCTTCCGCCAAATCTTTCCCGACAAAACGGGGGTTTCCTATTAGTATTTCCCGTGTTCCAATGAATGCACGAATACCATGACCTGGTATGTCTTCTATTTGTAGATTGCTATCTATGGTGATTCCTTCAGCAATAGCGAAATTTGTAATCGCGACTGCTAGTGGATGATTAGATTGGGACTCTATGCTTGCAAGGAGCTTGAGTGTTTCTATTCTAGTTGCATCGTCTCGTACAAAAAAATCTGTAACAATCGGTTTACCGTTCGTTAATGTACCTGTTTTGTCGAAAGCAATCATTTTTAGCGACCCTAGATGTTCGAGATGGACACCACCCTTGAATAATAAGCCAAGCCTAGCTCCGTTAGAGATAGCTGCAAGCGTGGCTGGCATAATTGAGGCAACAAGCGCACATGGAGAGGCGACGACTAGTAAGACAATCGCTCGGTATATCGTGGTCGTCCAATCCCAGCCAAGTATATAGTGCGGTAGGAACATCATAATTAGAACCATAATTAATACAATCTTTACGTAAGTACCTTCAAACTGTTCGATAAATTGTTGGGAAGGTGATTTCTGACTTTGTGCATTTTGAACAAGTGTAATGATTTTTTGGAAAAGAGTTTCAGAACTCGACTTTATCATTTTCATCTGTATGGTACCGTTCAAATTGACAGTACCGGCAAATAGTTCGTCGTCCTCTTTTTTATTAACAGGAATGGATTCCCCGTTAATGGCGGACATATCGATGGAAGAGCTACCATGCGTGATGATTCCGTCGACGGGAATCCGTTCCCCAGGTTTTACAAGAAGAATTGAGCCGACCTTAAGTGAGGCGATAGGTACTTTGATGTTAGATCCATCTTTTTGAATAAGCCATGCCTCTTCAGGTTGGAGTTCCATTAGTGATGAAATTTCCTTGTGGCTTTTATTCATAGTGTAGGTTTCAAGTGCTCCACTGAGTGCAAAGATGAAAATTAGGATTGCACCTTCTGCCCAGTAGCCAATTATTGCGGAACCAATTGCTGCGAAAACCATTAGCATTTCCACATTCAATTCTCTGTTTTTAATTGTTTCTTCGATTCCCTCTTTGGCTTTTGCAAACCCTCCTATCAAAAAAGCAATGATATATAGAGGAACGGTAATCGTTTCAACACCATACTTGCCACTAGACCAAGCGGCAATTATGACTACGCCTGATAGAATAGCGGCGACCAATTCAAGATGAACAAGCCAATCTTTAGATTTGTTAAGTTGTCTATTATCGAGAACAACCATGTAAATTACCTCCTAATTGAGAATGATATTCAATTTCAAATAACTGATTAAATTATGAAAGTCGTTCCCTACGAATTAGGAACGACTTTATGTATCATATTATATTCATTATCATATTGTAATTATTATTAATAAGATTATAGCACCATGTTGAGGTAAGGGAAACTATTTTGATTCAACAGTGAAAGTTTTGGAATGGCGAGGGGTGGATAAAATTGTAAGTGGTAGCGAGGGGTTGTTTAGAATCGATCAGTTCCGCTAGTGTAGTCATTAAAAAAGCACCTTGTCCCGGAAAATTTCTCCGAAAAAAGGTGCCTTAATAGGTTAGTTGTACACGCTCTCTTTGAACTGACTCAGTTTTTCAAGAGAAGACTTGTCGACATCGGCATGTAAACTATTACCGTGTGAGTCCATCGTGACAACTGCCGTAAAGTCTTTGACGCGTAGATGCCACATAGCTTCAGGAATACCAAACTGAAGAAGGTCGACACCTTCAACGGCTTTGATGCAGTCGGCATAATATTGTGCTGCGCCGCCTATCGCGTTCAAATAGACACCGCCGTGTTCAGCTAGAGCAGCTAGCGTTTTTGGTCCCATCCCGCCTTTTCCAATTACAGCTCGAATACCAAACTTCTTCATAATGTCACCTTGATAGGGTTCCTCACGAATGGAAGTCGTTGGCCCAGCAGCTTTAATTTCATAACTGCCGTCATCGTTTTTCATGACGACTGGGCCGCAATGGTAGATGATTTGTCCATTAAGATCAATGGGGGAATCATTTTCTGATAAATATTTATGAATAGCATCGCGGCCTGTATACATCATTCCACTAATTTTGACGACATCACCGACATTCAAATCGCGGATTTGTTCTTCAGAGATGGGAGCAGTAAGTTCGACGGTACGCGAAGATTGTTTAACGTCTTTTTGACTGTCTTCATCTTGCAAGAAAGCTATTTTTTCACCTTCATCATAATGCCAGTTTGTAATTTCACCAGATTCAACATCGATATCTACGGCCATGCGACGGTATGCCCAGCAGTTATACGCTACGGAAACATAGAAGCTTGCAGGGATACGGTGCATAACGCCGATTTTGCAACCTAGAAGAGTCACTTCGCCTCCGAATCCCATTGTTCCGATACCAAGTTTGTTTGCTTTTTCCAAAACATAATCTTCAAGTTCTGAAAGTTCCGGATTGGGATTCAAGTCATCGACAGCGCGGAAAAGCTGGTCTTTCGCAAGTTCATAGCCTGATGTGCGGTCGCCACCGATTCCAACACCGATGAAACCTGCAGAGCAACCCTGCCCTTGGGCTTGATACACGGAGTGTAAAATACATTTGCGGATTCCATCGAGGTCGCGTCCAGCGCGTCCGAGTCCTTCGATTTCTGCGGGAAGACTATATTGAATATTCTTATTTTCACAGCCGCCGCCTTTTAGAATCAGTTTCACTTCGATATGGTTTTGTTCCCATTGGTCAAATTTCATGACAGGGACGCCGGTACCTAAGTTATCTCCGCTATTGTCGCCAGTTAATGAGTCCACTGAGTTCGGGCGGAGTTTAGTGTCTTTTGTAGCTTGGACGATTGCACGCTTGATAGCAGCTTTAATCTCGATTTGATTTACCCCGACTGGTGTTTTAATTTTGAATGTAGGCATGCCGGTGTCTTGGCAGATTGGAGACATTTTCTCGTCAGCCATATTGATATTTTTTGTAATTGTATCAAGGCTCATTGCGGCACGAGTACCTGCGTCTTCGGCTTCTTTCGCCGCGAGGATTTTCCTTCTTACGTCTTTAGGTAGATTTGTTGATGTTTCGCAAATGAGATTATACATGCTTTTCTCAATCTGTTCTATGTACATTCTCGTTTCCCCCTTATAGCGCAACTGTTATTTGTCTGATTTAATCTTTTCCATCTGTTCTTCCAGGTCGTCCAACAAGCCTATGAGCTGATCAATTTCCTTAAGGTCTGCTGTTTCTGGTTCAATCGTATCAAGTGTTTCAAGGAATTGATGAAGTCTTGTTTTTAAGCCTTCAACATGGCCGCTATTTTGTGGTTTATCCAATCCGTACACCTCTTTTCTTTAGTATAATCGTAAACGAAAAAACCGGATTTATCAATGAAGCAGAATAGTCCTTTGCAAATTATAGAATATTAAAATTAACAGAATCTTTACAATACTAAATCTATGTGTTATGATTCAAATAATCAAATGAAAGGGAGGGTATCAGCTAGGTTGATTAGAACGAAGAACAAGGAGGCTGATAACTTTACTAGAGATAGAATTAGCTTAACTATGCAAGATTCGTTGTTTCAAATAATAGTTAGCGGAGGCGATGCTCCAAATCATTGCTAAGCACGTTGAAAAACGACTAATTCGAAAATTAAAGACTACGTAGAAAGGGATAGTATAGAAGAAGTGATAGTAAAGGAAGAAGTGATAGATAATTAGAAGGAGGGGATTCGTAAAGGTCCGCTGGCAGTATGCCGGGAGACGAATACGACTTATGCAAATGGAAATGGAAAGTGAAGGTTTAATTCATACATAAAGGCTCAGTCGTATTCTGATAATCAGATATGGACTGGGCCTTTATGATTTCTAAGGTATTCATATGAAAAGGTTGTTTTTCAAGCACATAGAATAGTTTGAATGCCACGGGGGTATACATTAGTACATAATTAGTTTTCCATTCATAGGAGGCGGCATGCTCGTCTTTATTTCATTATATAATCAGGGAAAAACGTCCACCGAATAAAGAGGACGTTTTTTCTGATTACTTTCACCTAAGAATAGAGTTTATGTTTTCATATTCAAAGACAAGGTCGTCGAGCGTTAGGAATGAATAGCCCGCTTTCTTAGCATCTTGGATGAATGAAGGCAGAGCTTGTGCATTATCAGAAGAAACCGTGTGCATTAGAATGACGGCTCCTGGATGGAGTTGTTTCATCAATTCGCCATATGCGTAATCACGGCCTTTTGGTTTATCAGCGTGCCAATCAATGAATGCGATCGACCAGAAGATATGCCTGTATCCGAGTTCATTACCTTTAGCAAGAACTTGGTCATTGAATACGCCTTCAGGGGGGCGTGTGTAGTAGGTTCGGTCAACGCCTGTTTCCTTTTGGAGGAGCTTATCAAACTTAGTCCATTCCTCTTCCATTCGTTGTTCGGAAAGGTTTGCCATGTTGGGGTGATCATAGGAGTGATTGCCAATCCCATGGCCATCCGCAATCATCCTTTTTACAAGTGGCAATGCGCTTTTTAAATAATGGCCTGTTAGAAAGAACGTAGCAGGAACTTCTTCCTTTTTTAAAGTATCCAAAATAGTTTCTGTATAGCCATTTTCGTAACCGTTATCAAACGTTAAATAGATGAATTTTTCATCGGGCTTTCCTTTGTAAATGGCTCCATGATTGTCGAGCATAGAGTCAAGTGCTGCGCCGGCACTTGGTGGCACTCCATTGATGGATTTCTTAAAGCCCCAATGAAATTCCTCTGCAATTGCTGAAAAGGGATTGAAAACAAAACCTACCAAAACGACTAAAGTAGCTAAGAAAAAACCAAAAACATGTTGTTTTACCATTGTAAACGCACCTTTCCTTTTGCGATAGGATGTGCGAAGGAAACTAATTTATACGTCTTTCTTATATAACTCACTTAAAGCTGACTCGAGTGTCGCAAATCGGAATTCAAACTTGTTGTTCAATAACTTTTCAGGTATTACATGCTGTCCTTCCAAAACAAGTGCACTTTTTTTACCTAGTACGACTTTCATTACGAATGAGGGAACAGGAATCCAGTGAGGTCTATGAAGCACAGCTCCAATCGTTTTTCCGAAATACTTCATTCTCTTAGGGAAAGGCGATGTAACATTTACAGGGCCGTGAAGGTTTTCGTTATTGATGGCAAATACGATTGCACGCACGACATCATCAATGTGGACCCATGATACCCACTGATTGCCCGACCCAACGGTTCCCCCAGCAAATAATCTGTACGGCATTACCATAAGTGGTAAGGCACCAGAATCTTTTCCAAGAATGACACCAAATCGCATGAAAACGGACCGAGTATTATTGGATTTCACAGAGCTAGCTTTCATTTCCCAGTCGGTAACAGTCTTACCAAGAAAGTCTTCTGCGTAATCAGTAGACTCCTCTGTATATATAGTGCTTTCTGATGCTGTATAAATACCAATCGCACTCGCATTGACCAGTACTGACGGCTTTTCGCTCAATGCCGAAATAATTCGCAGCAATTCATCAGTCGCTTCCATCCGACTCTCATAAATTTGTTTACGATGCTTTTCCGTCCAACGTCCTTCATTGATGGACACGCCAGCAAGGTTAACAAAGACGTCAGCGGAAATAATTTCAAGTTCAGGCTGATTACCTTCTTGGAGCCACGATACATACCTAACATTGCCATCTCTCTTACTTTCTCTCCTGGATAAAATTATAATTTCATGTCCTTCATTCAATAGTGTGGCCGTCAATTTCTGTCCGACGAAACCCGAGCCGCCTGCAATGACGATTTTCATTAACCTACACCCCCGTTAGTATTATATACCCCATATTGAGACAAATTAGGCTGAAGCACAAGGACGGAACATGTATACTAATAGAAAGCAGGGGAGGCGTGTTAAAAGTGCCTGTAATTACAAAAATATCACAACAGAAAAAGGATCTTGAAAGATATAATATTTTCTTGGATGAAAAGTATGCTTACAGCGTCCATGAATCAGTTCTCGTTAAATTTGGTCTAACAAAAGGGATGACGCTTGAAGAATGGTCAATTGACGAGATGGTCTATGAAGATGAAATTCGAAAAGCTTTTAACCGTGCGCTCCATTATTTGGGGTTTAGAATGCGCAGTGAGTTTGAAGTGAAGAAGAAGCTTTTGGACTTAGGGTATGGAGAAGCGATAGTACTGGAAGCGCTTGTGAAATTGAAAAGCCTTGGATTCCTTAATGATGAATCATTCTCGGAAGCATTACTTCGAACCCGAAAAAACTCGTCCAGTAAAGGGCCTAGAGCAATTCAACAGGAAATGCATAAAAAAGGGATAGAAAAGGAAGTACAAAATAAAGTACTTGAATCTTATTCAGAAGATGAACAACTTGAAATTGCAACGAGGCTTGCTGAAAAGACAGCGAATGCTAATCGTTCCGCAGTACCCGCCCAATTAAAACAAAAGATTCAAAATGCACTGCTACGTAAAGGATATTCATTTGACCTGATTAAGAAGGCGCTTGCGAATATAGACTTCGACCGTGAAGAAGATGAATGGAAAGCGATTGCTGAAACAGTCGGAGAGAAAGCATGGAATCGATACAGTTCAAAGTTTAACGGACGAACCTTAAATGATAAAGTGAAACAGGCAATGTATCAAAAAGGGATTCCTATTGAACGAATCGATCAGTTTATCGAAAAGAAGGAGATTGAGGAAGATGGAGATTGAAAAAAAGTATAGTGAAATGACGGAACATGAGCTGCGTACAGAAATCGGAAGGCTTCGTGAAAAAGCACGTAAGGCCGAGCAACTTGGAATTATGAATGAATTTGCGGTGTATCAGCGAAAAGTGGTTATGGCACAGTCTTATTTAATTGATCCGAAAACAATCGTGCCTGGAGAAATGTACCGTATTGAAGGGGATGAAGGTATGTTTTTCCAGGTTGATTACTTAAAAGGTCGTTTTGCATGGGGTTACAGGCTAGGTGGAGAACGTGCGGATGAGGCATTACCAATTGCAATGTTGAAATCGGTAAAAGAGGGTAAGTAATAAATAATAGATAGAGAAATGTATCTATAATTTTCTCTATCTATTATGATTCATTAGTTTCAATCAGTTTTTAAGAGTTTGGACTGAAGTTAAGCTTTTTATTAAGCTTATCCTCAGAAAAAATCCATCCCGTGTATGAATTTAGGACATTCAAATCCTTATCGATATGCACTACTGCGACAAAAGGATAATAACCTTTACTGCGGTAGCGAAGGTCAATAAGACGGACTTCGCATATATCGCCAATCGTCGTGATTGACCATCTGTAGATGGGAGAAAAAGATGTGAAAGCTTTGATGTTCTTATCATTCATCGCTACATCTATTTCAGGGGATAACGGCATCGGCTCTCTGTCGAACTGGTCGTAAATATTAACAGATCTTCCGTAAGCACGTCCGACGTAATGACACGTCTTTGAAGAAACAGCCACTTTCCAATGGAAAAAGCGAATCGTTGGTGCAATAATAATTTCTACTGCATCGGGAACTGTATTTTTGACAGCTTTTTTGACTGCAGACTTAACGGCAAAACGCAGTAAATAATAAAAGAAAATGATGGTGTACAGTATCAAAATCGTATAAACCGGATTTGCACCCATTGCCCATATAATCAGAGCAATAGCATGTAATACGAAAATAATCGGATCGAACGTGTTGATGACGCCGATAGCGACCCATTTGTTGGAGAATGGCCTTAAAGCCTGCGTTCCATAGGAATTAAAAATATCAACGAATACGTGGAGAAATACGGCTAGAAAAGTCCAAGCCCACACATGTATGAAGTTAGCATCAGGTACAAAAAACGACATGAGTAGAGTAATAACAAGCGGCCATAATAATACCGCTGGAATTGAATGTGTTATTCCTCTGTGATGCCGTATATAGACAGCATTATTTCTTAGTTTTAAAACGGTATCTACGTCTGGGATAAGTGAGCCAATAATGACGCCAGCAACAACTGCGCTCATTGTAGCACTCTCAGTCGCAACGACGGGATCTGCGAGAGCGAGTCCACCAAGTGCTAAACCCATGACGATATGCGTTCCAGTATCCAAATAATCACTCCTTTGGCCAAAACGTTTCCGACCGGCATTGGATAGACTTTATAAAAAGCCATATACATAACACTACCCTTTTATGCTCAAAGATAAGCATATGCGATAAGGAGGAAATGATGCAAATAATAATAAATAAAGATGAATTCCGTAAATCTCTTCTTTCGTGGTATAGACGCGAAAAAAGAGACTTACCTTGGCGGAAGACGTCTGATCCATATCATATTTGGGTTTCAGAAGTGATGTTGCAACAAACTAGAGTCGATACAGTAATACCTTATTATAAACGGTTTCTTGAAAGCTTTCCGACGATGAAAGCACTAGCTGATGCCGAAGAAAATGATTTATTGAAAATGTGGGAAGGTCTCGGTTATTATTCCCGGGTAAGAAATCTCCAAACTGGTGTTAGAGAAGTTATTTCAGATTACGGTGGAAAAGTGCCTTCAAATCGCGCGGAAATATCTACGCTAAAAGGTGTTGGACCGTACACTGCAGGAGCTGTGCTCAGTATTGCCTATGGTGTTCCGGAGCATGCGATTGACGGCAATGTCATGCGTGTCATTTCCAGATTACTTCTAATAGAAGAAGATATTTCAATTCCACGGACAAAAAAGATTTTTGAAGCGGTGGTCATGGATTTAATAGACAAAGATGATCCTTCTTCCTTCAACCAAGGACTTATGGAACTTGGGGCGACGATTTGTACACCTAAACCCAGATGTTTACTGTGTCCAGTTAGGGACTTTTGTTTAGCGTTTCACGAAGGTAGGCAGGAAGAATTGCCTGTCAAGACGAAAAAAATAAAAAAGAAAATCATACCTGTTACTGCATTTGCGGTTCAAAATAGGCAAGGTGAGTGGCTGCTGAGAAAGCGACCCTCAAAAGGACTATTGGCTAGTTTATGGGAATTTCCAATGGTAGAGTCTGCAAAAAATCAACCACTAGAAGAAATGGCACATGAGCATTTTGCTATCGAACTGATGGATGTAGTTGAAATATTATCTTTCAAACATATATTTACCCATTTGACTTGGGAAATGAAAAGTTATAGCGCCCGTATTGAGAAAATGGATACAATCTTGGAAGGTTACCACTTTTTCACACAAGAAGAGGTAGAAGCGTTGCCGAAACCTGTTCCAGTGTTGAAAATTTGGGAAGAAATTAAACGAGGGGGAATAAAATAATGACTGAAAATAAAGTGGCAATGGTGACTGGAAGCTCAAGGGGACTAGGAAAAGCCCTAGCGATTGAACTTGCAAAAGAAGGCTATGATATTGTTGTAAATTATGCAAGGAGCCGTTCCGCGGCAGAAGAAACAGTGAAAGAAATTGAAGCACTTGGTAGGCGTGCGATTATGATTCGCGCAAACGTTGGTGACGTTAAAAAGCTTCGCGTGATGTTTGAGCAAGTGAAAGAGGAATTTGGACGGTTGGATGTATTTGTATCAAATGCGGCATCAGGTGTTTTGCGCCCAATCATGGAACTAGAAGAGACACACTGGGACTGGACAATGAATATAAACGCAAAAGCGATGTTGTTCGGAGCTCAGGAAGCAGCAAAACTAATGGATAAAGGCGGGAAAATCATCGGTGTTAGTTCGCTTGGGTCTATCCGTTACCTTGAAAATTACACCACAGTCGGTGTTTCAAAAGCGGCAATTGAGTCGATTACCCGCTATTTGGCAGTTGAACTTGCTCCAATGGGAATTGCAGTGAATACAGTTTCAGGTGGTGCGCTTGACACGGAAGCGTTGAAACACTTCCCAAATCGGGAAGAGTTGCTTGAAGATGCACGTATTAATACGCCTGCGGGTCGAATGGTTGAAATCAGAGACATGGTGAAAACGGCTATGTTCCTCATTTCGGACGATTCGGATATGATCCGAGGACAGACAATAATCGTCGACGGAGGACGTTCAGTATTGCTGTAAAATATTCCAAATGAATAATAAATGCTTCTTTGCACATGATAGTTGCACGGAGGTGAAAATCCATTGACTAAAAACAACCCGAACCAAACTGATGTAAACGAGGTAAGGAAACAAAATCAGCAATCACAACAACGAAAACAAAACCAGAACACAAACGCGATGGCTGGGGAGTTTGCTTCTGAAACTGATGTAAATCAAGTTAGAAGACAAAACCAGCAATCACAGCAACAAGGGCAATACCAAAACCAAACAAATGCGATGACTGAGGAGTTTGGTTCCGAAACTGATGTTAATCAGGTTAGGAGACAAAACCAACAATCAGAAGCCAACAAAACAAATGCTTCTGGACAACGCGCGAATCAGTTCGAAAACGGTTCGAAATAAGTAGATGGATACCGCCGGCCGACAGAAGCTATATGCTTCTGTCGGTTTTTTGTATCTAAAAGTAACGTCGTGAAAGGAAAAAAGAGTTGAATGGTTTCAAATAGTACCGTTCTGTTGGTATAATGATGAAATAATAGCGGCTTCGAAATTTTCCGGCAACCAAAAGGTGGGTTATTCATGACGATTGCTACAGAAGGAGAAACGATACAAGTACATAGCTATAAACATAATGGTAAAATCCATCGCGTTTGGCAGGAGACATTAGTGTTGAAAGGCACGCGTAACATTGTCATTGGTGCTAATGAAAGAACGCTGGTTACGGAATCGGATGGGCGTACATGGTTGACACGTGAACCTTCGATTTGCTATTTTCACGCCGAACACTGGTTTAATATTATTTGTATGCTTAGGGAAGATGGCGTTTACTATTATATCAACATGAGCTCGCCATTCATCTACGATAATAAATCGCTGAAATATATCGATTATGATTTAGATGTAAAAGTCTTTCCTGATATGAGTTATATGATCCTTGATGAGGACGAGTATGCGGATCATAGGAAACAGATGGGCTATCCAGATGTTATTGATCAGATATTACAAAAGAACTTGGAGACTCTGCTAGGTTGGATCAAACAGCGCAGAGGACCGTTCGCACCCGACTTCATTGAAGTATGGACGTCGAGGTATGAATTTCATAAACAGGTCAAGAACGATAAGTGAAAGCCTGATCGCGATTGTTTGCGGCAGGCTTTTTCTACACGGGTCGGTGTCTAGACTCTAGACTCCAGGCGCCTTACGCCTTACGCTTTTCTTAGTAGGAGGTAAAAAGATGGGTGACAGTATAAAACGATACATGAAGTTTGTTAAACCATACAACTGGCTAATCGCCTTGACGATTCTTATCGGAATTGTGAAATTTGCAATCCCGTTATTCATTCCGTTACTGATGAAGATTGTTATCGATAATATCATCTTATCGGAAACGCTTACTGCAGCTGAGATGACAAAACAGTTATTCTATTGGCTTGGTGGGACAGTACTCGTGTTCTTTATAATCAGGCCGCCAGTTGAGTATTACCGGCAATATTACGCTCAGTATGTGAGCAATAAAATTTTATATGATATCCGTAAAGAATTGTATTCGCATCTACAAAAATTGAGTCTAACCTACTACTCAAATACACGAGCCGGAGAAATCATTTCACGGGTGATTAATGACGTTGAGCAAACGAAAAACTTTGTAATGATTGGACTTATGAATGTCTGGCTAGACCTTGCTACAATTATCATAGCAGTTACCATCATGTTGACAATGGACGTTCCTCTGACGCTTGTCACACTACTTGCATTCCCTTTCTACGCATATAGCGTCAAGCATTTCTTTGGAAAACTGCGGGAGTTGACAGGGAAACGTTCTCAAGCGCTTGCGGATGTTCAAAGTTACTTACATGAACGAGTGGCGGGAGTAAGCGTTATTAAAAGTTTTTCACTTGAGGAAGAAGAACAAGGGCGTTTCAATAAAACAAATGGCAATTTTCTCGATAAAGCCCTTGATCATACAAGGTGGAATGCGAAAGCGTTTGCTGTCGTAAATACGATTACAGATGTTGCACCTCTACTAGTCATTGCCTATGCGGGCTATCAAGTCATCAACAATGATTTGTCAATCGGAACGATGGTGGCTTTCATCGCTTACATCGACAGGGTATATAACCCACTTCGGAGACTGGTTAATGCATCGACATCGCTCACCCAATCATTTGCGTCGATGGACCGAGTTTTTGATTTAATGGAACAGGAATATGATATTACAAACAAGCCTAGTGCAATTGAACTTCCGCCTATCGACGGGAAAATCGAATTTGATAATGTCAGCTTTATTTATGAAGAGGGTGGAGTACCTGTCCTGAATGGGATTAATTTCGTTGTTGAACCAGGCGAAACAATCGCATTTGTAGGCATGAGTGGTGGAGGGAAATCGACGATTGTCGGTTTGATACCTCGTTTTCACGATGTGACGGGCGGTGCTGTTTTTGTCGATGGACATGATCTTCGTGACGTTAACATAAAGTCTTTACGCGAACAGATTGGAATTGTTTTGCAAGATACGATTTTGTTTAGTGATTCTGTGAAAAGTAATATATTGATGGGGAAATCGGATGCAACCGACGAAGAAGTTATTGCAGCTGCGAAGGCTGCAAATGCCCATGAATTCATCGAGACACTGCCCCTTGGGTACGATACAAAAGTTGGGGAACGTGGCGTGAAACTTTCAGGTGGTCAGAAGCAAAGAATTGCGATTGCGCGTGTCTTTTTGAAAAATCCACCGCTCTTAATATTGGATGAAGCGACATCAGCACTTGACCTTGAAAGCGAAGCGCTCATTCAAGAATCGCTAGAAAAATTGGCTAATGAACGAACAACGCTAATTGTTGCACATAGATTGTCAACAATTACCCATGCTGATAAAATTCTCGTTATTGATGCAGGTCAGCTAAAAGAGATGGGAACGCATAAAGAATTAATGGCTTTGCAAGGAATATATTATGGTCTATTTCAAGTACAAACGCTTGGAGATTAACAAATAAAAACCATCTCATTGAAATGAAAAATTTCAATGAGATGGTTTTTTTTAGTATCTTAATATATGAAGATAGTATTGCCTTTGTTGAGAAAAATTGTATAATATAACTATCTAGATAATTCAGAAAAAGGTGATCTGATGGATGAAAGACGAACTGTCCTTCAAGTGAAAGATTTGCAGACGACCTTTTTTACAGATTCAGGAGAAATACCTGCCGTAGACCATATTGACTTTCATTTGAACGAAGGTGAAATCCTTGGAATTGTCGGGGAGTCTGGCTGCGGAAAAAGTGTAACTTCACTCTCAATAATGGGACTTGTGCCACAACCTCCTGGCAAAATTGTTGGTGGAGAAATACTTTTTGAAGATAAGGATTTACTTGGAATGACAGAAAAGCAGATGCGTCATATTCGAGGGAATGAAATTGCAATGATTTTCCAAGAACCGATGACCTCATTAAATCCATTATTCTCAATTGGTAATCAGATGATTGAAGCTGTATTAATTCATGAAAAAGGTTGGTCAAAAAAAAGAGCAGCAGAACGGGCAGTAGAAATGTTACAACTTGTGGGCTTGCCTCGTGCAAAGGAAATGATGAGAGACTATCCTCACCAGTTATCAGGAGGAATGCGGCAGCGAGTAATGATTGCGATGGCACTTGTCTGTGATCCCAAAGTACTCATTGCTGACGAACCGACAACAGCTCTTGATGTAACGATTCAAGCACAGATTCTTAAATTGATGAGGGATTTGAACACTCGATTGAATACTGCAGTGCTCCTAATCACCCATGACTTGGGTGTCGTTGCAGAAACATGTGAACGTGTCATTGTCATGTATGCCGGTCAAATTATCGAAGAAGCATCTGTTAAGACAATTTTCGATAATCCACAGCATCCTTATACAAAAGGGTTAATCCAATCCGTTCCTGATATGCGCTATAAAAAGGACAGGCTTTACTCCATTCCGGGGAATGTACCGAAACCGGGTTCAATACGGCAAGGATGCAGATTTGCATCCCGGTGTGAATTTGCATTTGACCGTTGTCAAATTGAAGACCCAGAACTCTATGAAACCTCAGATTTTCACCAGACGAGATGCTTCCTATATGACAGAGAAGGGGTGAAAACGCATGACGACAAAGCCCTTATTAAAGGTTGAAGGTTTAAAAAAGTACTTCCCTGTAAAAAAAGGAATTCTTGGCAGAACAGTCGGCTATGTAAAGGCCGTAGATGATGTATCATTTTACGTGAATGAAGGTGAGACGCTCGGCATCGTTGGTGAATCTGGATGTGGAAAGTCTACAACAGGGCGAATGTTAATGCGTCTTCTGGAGCCAACTGAGGGGAAAGTTGAATTTGATGGGAAAGATTTGACCTCTTTATCATCTGAAGAGATGCGGAGAACTAGGCGGGATATCCAAATGGTGTTTCAGGATCCCTATGCGTCGTTGAATCCACGTCATACAATCGGCAAAATTTTGGAAGAACCGCTTATTGTACACGGTATTGATAATTCAAAAGAACGGAAAAAGAAAGTGAATGAATTTCTAGAGGTAGTCGGTCTAAGCGGATATCATGCTAAGCGATATCCGCATCAATTTAGCGGAGGGCAGCGGCAGCGTATCGGTATTGCACGTGCATTGATGACGAACCCTAAACTGATTATTGCAGATGAACCTGTTTCAGCGCTTGACGTTTCGATTCAAGCCCAAGTGCTAAATTTAATGCAAGACTTACAGAAAGAATTTAATCTCACTTATATCTTTATCGCGCATGATCTAGGTGTCGTTCGCCATATAAGCGATCGCGTTGGAGTAATGTATCTCGGGAAGATGGTTGAAATGGCGAAAAGCGAGCAGCTTTATGCTAAACCTCTTCATCCATATACGCAGGCACTGCTATCTGCAGTGCCGGTACCAGATCCTGATTACCAGAAAGAGCAAGTTCTTCTTGAAGGGGATATTCCAAATCCTGCAAATCCTCCAAGTGGCTGCACGTTTCATACGCGTTGCCCCTTTAAAATGGATATTTGCACAAAGTTTATACCACAGCTTGTTGAATATGAGTCGGGTCATTCTGTCGCCTGCCACCTTTACAGTGAACAGGTAGACAATGATATAAAACAGATGGAGGGGTCTTTATGAGAAAAGGAAAGCTAGGTTCACTTGCGTTGATGTTGCTCCTCATTCTTACGACTGCTCTTGCAGCTTGTTCGTCTGATACGGGCGATGGCGAGAAGGAAGAAGAAAACACTGGAGACGTACAAAATGTAAAAGATACTCTAGTATTTGGACGTGGTGGAGATTCAACTTCACTCGATCCATCAAGAGTAACAGAAGGTGAATCCTTCAAAGTAACAGTTAACCTGTATGAAACACTCTTGAATTTCGGCGAGGAAGATACAACGATAAATCCGGGACTTGCAACAGAGTGGGAGCCAAGCGAAGATGGTTTAACGTATACATTTAAGCTTCGTGAAGGTGTCAAATTCCACGATGGAACAGATTTCAATGCGGAAGCTGTCGTTAAAAACTTCGAGCGTTGGGCAAATGGGGATGCAGAAAAGTTCCCGTATTATAATTCAATGTTTGGTGGTTTCAAAGGAGACGAAGGACACGTTATTGATTCGGTAACGGCAGATGGTGATAATACAGTCATTATCAAACTGACTCGTTCACAAGCACCATTCCTTAAAAATATTGCAATGAGTATGTTTGCTATTGCAAGTCCTACTGCATTTGAAAAAGGTGACGATGACTTCGAAAGAAACCCAGTTGGGACAGGTCCATTTAAGTTTGTTGAATGGAAACCGAATGAAACAATTACAATTGAGAAATTCGAAGATTATTGGGACGAAGATTTACCAAAACTGAAGAAAGTTATTTTCCGTTCAATCCCTGACAACTCGGCGCGTTTAAACGCATTGATGGCAGGGGATATCGAACTTGCAGATGGCATCAATCCATCTGACGGTAAGTCAATTGAAGACCACGAAAGTCTACAATTGTTTGAACGTCCTTCTATGAACGTTGGCTATTTAGGTCTAACAGTTACGCGCCCACCATTTGACAAAGTGGAAGTGCGTCAAGCGATTAATCATGCAATTGACAAACAATCAATTATTGATTCATTCTTTGAAGGACGTGCGAATATCGCAAAAAATCCGATGCCGCCATCCATTTCAGGTTATAACGAAGATGTTGAAGGATATGACTATAATCCCGAAAAAGCAAAAGAACTACTAAAATCAGTTGGACTTGAAGATGGTTTTGAAATGGAGCTTTGGGCAATGCCTGTACCACGTCCATACATGCCAGATGGTAAAAAGGTAGCCGAAGTTATTCAGAAAAACCTCGCAGATATTGGAATTACTGCGAAAATCGTTTCACATGAATGGGCAACTTACTTGGAACTTGCAAGTAAAGGAGATGCAGATGCTTTTATGCTTGGCTGGACTGGGGATAACGGAGATGCAGATAACTTCTTATATGTGTTGCTAGATGAAGACAATATTGGCAGTAACAACTATACGTACTATAAAAATGAAGAACTCCATAATATCTTAATCGCTGCACAAACTGAAGTCGATGAAGATAAGCGTAATGAATTGTATAAAGAAGCACAGGTCATCATTCATGGAGATGCTCCATGGGTACCACTTGCTCACTCTACGCCATTACTAGGTGGAGCTACAGATTTAACAGGATTCCTTCCACATCCAACGGGATCTGATTTACTTTCAAAAGTAGAATTTAAGTAAGAGATTGGGCGTATAGAGGAAAGGGAGAGGTCTAGCGGATTTCTCCCTTTCTCTTTTCTTATTATCTGTACATACAAATTGATAGCAGAGTTGGAGAGGTGAAAAGTTATGCTCAGCTACATTGGTAAAAGATTGCTGCAGCTCATTCCTGTCTTGCTGGGAATGACATTTATCGTATTCATGATTATCCGTGCAATTCCAGGTAATCCAGCTCAGATTATTTTGGGACAGCAGGCAACTAAAGAATCTGTGGAAGCGCTTACGATAAAGTTAGGTCTGGATAATCCTTGGTATATCCAGTATTTTAAATACCTTGGTGATCTTTTCAAAGGCGATCTTGGTGAATCAATGAGAACGCGGGCACCTGTCGCAGATGAAATTTGGCCCTATTTGGCAGCCACATTTGAATTAGCGCTTTTCGCTATTGTTATAGCAGTTATTATCGGTATCAATGCAGGAATTATTTCAGCATGGTTCCAAAACTCATGGTTTGATTATTCAGCGATGATTTTAGCGTTAATTGGTGTATCTATGCCTATCTTCTGGCTTGGTCTAATGGGACAATGGGTTTTTGCGGTAGAAAACTCATGGTTGCCGACAGGAGGGCGTGAGCAAGTGCGAGATCCTGTCAACGCTATAACAAATCTCTATATACTTGATACGATTATTCAAGGTCGCTTTGATCAGTTGTGGCAAGTTTTCCGACATCTAATTTTACCGGGCTTAGCTCTAGCGACAATTCCGATGGCGATTATTGCACGGATGACCCGCTCGAGTATGTTAGAAGTAATGCGTTCTGATTATATTCGTACAGCTCGCGCTAAAGGACAAAAGATGTTTTGGGTAGTTTACAAACATGCGCTTAAAAATGCAATTATCCCAGTTTTAACTATCATCGGTTTACAAATGGGCATGTTATTAGGCGGCGCAATCTTAACAGAGACAATTTTCGCTTGGCCTGGCGTGGGTCGTTATATATATGATGCAATTGGGTTCCGAGATTATCCGGTCATCCAGTCAGCAATTCTTATAGTTGCGCTCTTCTTTGTAATAATTAACCTAGTTGTCGATTTGCTCTATAGTCTCATTGATCCGAGGATTAAATATGATTGAGGAAGGGGGGAGCGTAAATGTCTGAATTTGCACCTAAAGTAAATGGAGTTACAGAAGTCAAAGCTGAAAAAATGGCAGGACCATGGCGCGAAGCTTGGAACGGCTTTAAAAAGAGTAAAGTTGCAGTCGTCGGCATGGTTATTGTTCTATTCTTTATCCTGTTAGCGGGATTCGGTTTTGCGGCTGAACAAGGTTATCTTGGTTCGAACATTGGACTAGAAGGCATTAACGACCAAAAACTAACGGACCGGCTTCTTCCTCCTTCTAGCGAATATTGGTTTGGAACAGATGACCTTGGAAGGGATATTTTTTCCCGAATTATTCACGGTGCTCGAATTTCGCTATGGGTTGGATTCTTCTCAGTTATTGGATCGGTCGTTGTAGGGAGTGCACTAGGGATTATAGCCGGGTATTATGGACGCTGGGTTGATACGATTATTTCACGTATATTCGATATTATGCTCGCGTTTCCTTCTATCTTATTGGCAATTGCAATTGTTTCTGTACTTGGACCAAATTTACGAAATGCCCTTATTGCAATTGCGATTATTAATGTACCGAACTTTGGGAGGCTAATTCGTTCAAAAGTGTTAAGCATTAAGGAAGATGAATATATTACAGCAGCAAAAGGAATCGGTATGAAAGATGCACGGATTTTAGTGTCCCATATCTTGCCGAATTCGATGGCACCCGTAATTGTTCAGGGAACGCTTGCCGTTGCTACAGCAATTCTTGAGGCAGCCGCACTTGGATTTTTGGGTCTGGGTGCACAAGCTCCGGATCCTGAATGGGGAAAGATGTTAGCTGATTCTAAAAGTTTCCTTCATTCAGCACCTTGGACGATGATTTTCCCTGGAATTGCAATTATGCTGACAGTACTTGGCTTCAACTTAATGGGTGACGGTTTACGTGATGCACTGGATCCGAAAATGAAGAGTTGAGGCATTGAAAAAAGTCCCACAAACCGATTAAATTATCGGCTTGTGGGACTTTTTTTAGTAGATTTCTTCAGTTATTTTCGTATTTACTTTATTGTGATGATACTTTTGGAATAAAACAATCATTTTGTCAAAGTGTTCAAGTTGTTCTTCGTAATTAAAGATAGACGATAAGATATGAAGTAGATGATAAGCCGAAAACTCTTCTTCTTCTTTTGTGAGCGCAATCTCTTTTGCAAATATCTCCATTACTTCGTAACGCTGAATGTATTCATCATTTGGACTAGTGCCTACCGCATCAGACTTCAGTTTTCCAACAAATTTCAGATGGAGCTGTTCGTGATATGTCAGCAGTGCATCAAGTCGTTCCTGCACCATCATTCGGAAATGTTCCGGTAATTCAATTAGCTCATTTTCATATTGATGTAGTTTTTTTAAGACCTCATAACTGCTTCTTGAAGTGGCGATCATTTGTCTGTACACGACGAGCTTTCGAGATTTGTTCCTTGTGTTCTTTTTAAAGTAGCTACGTTCTTCTTTGAATAAAGTATAAAGTTGGTCGACTTGTGTGAGACGTTCCTTCAACTTATTCAGTGACTTTTTTGTTGCTATATGTTCAGAAGCCTGCCTTCCAGCTAGGCGAGTCCAACGAATAATTTCATCTTGTGCCATATGGATAGATTCAAATAATTTGGTTTCATATTTAGGCGGCATGAACAACAAGTTCACAACGAAAGCAGCTAGAATACCTAGAATCATTGTCACGAACCTGAGAAAGGCGAATGATAGGAATTCGTCATCTTTAATTTCCATTATAGAAATCATCACTACGAGTGCCAATGAAATGGATTTCTCAAGACCGAATTTATTCATGATTATTATAATAATAACTGCTGCAAGACCTATCGTAACAAGCTGATTACCCAATAATAGAACCAATGAAATCGCAATGACCGCACCAATTATATTACCTTGGATTTGCTCGATAATCGTTAAGTAAGATCTGTAAATCGATGGCTGAATGGCGAATATGGCTGCGATTCCTGCAAATAATGGATGTGGCAATTGCAAAGCTTCCGCTAGGAACAATGCGAACACAATCGCAATGCCCGTTTTAAATATGCGGGCACCAAGTATCATAAGGATTATCCTTTCTAATCAAATACGCCTTGGCATATTTGCGCCCAGACTTTTATCGAACCTGCTCGATACATTCCTCTAAAAAGTCTGTGGCATCCGTTGGAGACAGTAACTTCATTTAGCTGGAATTTTCCCCATTCCAAGTTGGAGGCCTATTTTACAAATTCCTAACACTAATAGAAGTGGAAGACTTCATCAAAATGAAGTTAAAGCTTTTTTCCGCTAGGTCAACCGTTTGTGAGTGTTGCAAGTTCTTTGAATGATTTATCAACCGCAACAAGTGTATCCATAATATCTTGTTCAGTATGAGCTGTTGTCAAAAACCACGCTTCGTATTTCGAGGGGGCTAAATTGATGCCGTTTTTTAACATAAGTTTAAAGAATTTCGCGAACACTTTACCGTCTGTTGCTTCAGCCTGTTCGTAGTTTTCTACTTTTACATCGGTGAAAAACAACGTGAGTGCTCCTTTTAGGCGGTTTGTTGTCAATGTAATTCCGTGTTCCTTTGCGGACTCCAAAATACCCTCTTCGAGAATAGCCCCCAATCGGTCCATTTCATCATAAATTCCAGGGGTTTGTAAAACTTCGAGAAGAGCTATTCCTGCTAACATGGAAGCCGGATTACCAGCCATTGTCCCCGCTTGATATGCAGGCCCAAGAGGCGCTACTTGTTCCATAATATCCTTTTTGCCGCCGTAAGCACCAATGGGTAGACCGCCACCAATGATTTTGCCGAATGCAGTAAGGTCAGGTGTTAATCCAAGCATATCTTGAGCGCCACCGTAATGGAAACGGAAAGCAGTGATTACTTCATCATAAACGATAAGTGCTCCATGTTCAGCTGCGATATCATGGACAATTTGTAGAAATCCTTCTTTTGGTTCAACAATTCCAAAGTTGCCGACAATCGGTTCGACGAGAATACATGCAATTTGGTCGCCCCATGTTTCCATTGCTTCTTTATAAGCTTCGGGATCATTGAATGGAATGGTGATTACTTCTTTAGCGATGGACTCCGGGACACCTGCAGAATCGGGCGTTCCAAGGGTTGCTGGTCCAGAGCCTGCTGCAACTAGGACTAAATCCGAATGACCATGATAACAGCCTGCGAATTTCATGATTTTGGTCCGGCCAGTATATGCGCGGGACACACGAATTGTCGTCATAACTGCTTCGGTACCAGAGTTTACAAACCGAACCTTATCCATGCCAGGCATTGCTTCTTTCAACATTTTTGCGAATTTCACTTCATGACGAGTAGGTGTTCCGTAAAGTAGACCTGTCTGCGCTGCTTTGACAATTGCCTCAGTGATATGCGGATGGGCATGCCCTGTAATGATTGGTCCGTAAGCCGCTAGGTAATCGATGTACTTGTTACCGTCAACATCCCAAAAATAAGCACCTTCTGCACGCTCCATAACTGTAGGTGCACCACCACCGACTGCATGGTATCCGCGCGACGGACTATTTACGCCTCCAACAATATGTTCACACGCTTCATTATAAATAATCTCTGAATTCGTTCTTATCACTATAAATTCCTCCGTTCATTTCTTTACTCTCTCTATTCTAAACAAATTGTCTCAGATAGCCAAAGAAATTGAAACTGAAGGGCGTGTCTTGTAGGATTAAGGAAAGAATACATTGGAGGAATGGAAAATGACAACACTTGAAGGAATGCATGCACCTGAATTTACATTGCCGAATGAGAACGGGGAAATGATTTCATTAAAAGACTATGCTGGTGAAAAGTATGTAGTACTCTACTTTTATCCAAAAGATTCAACACCTGGTTGCACTACGCAAGCATGTAATTTCCGAGATGCATATGAAGATTTTAGTAAGCTAAATGCTGTTGTACTAGGGGTTAGCCCGGATAATGAAGCTTCACATGGGAAATTCATCGGAAAACATGGCTTACCATTTTCATTACTTGTAGATGGAGAGCATTCTGTTGCTGAAAAATATGGCGTCTGGAAATTGAAAAAAATGTTCGGTAAAGAATATATGGGTATTGAACGCTCAACATTTTTGATTGACCCAACAGGTACAGTCGTTAAGGAGTGGCGTAAAGTGAAAGTTGAAGGACATATAGACGAAGCACTTGCGACTCTAGAACAACTAATAAACTCTTGAAGGGGTGATTAATAATGGATGTACTCTTCACATTTGATATTAAGAAACACCAGGAAGAAGCGCTTCTTGCAAAATTTCCACAAGTGACAATGCATTTTAATAAGAAGCCGGCAGATCAAGAAGTCCAGACGGCAACTGCGATTGTGACATATGGCGTTGACGTAGATAGTGATTTGTTGGAAAGGGCAAAGTCGTTGGAATGGATTATGGTTGCATCCGCAGGCATAGAAAAAATACCGGTTGCTGAAGTGGCAGAACGAAATATCATAATGTCTAACGCAAAGGGCATTCATAAAACTCCAATGGCCGAATCAGTTCTTGCTCATATTTTAGCACTGCAACGGTCACTACCGCTTATCCAGGAACAACAACAGTCAAAAGAGTGGGGTCGGAAAGTCCGGTCAATTGAGTTAAAAGGTTCAACCGCACTAATTTTAGGCCCTGGCGCAATTGGTTCTGAAATTGGGCGTTTACTTCAGGCGTTTGGGGTTCGGACAATTGGTTGTAACCGATCAGGCAAGAAAAGCGAATCTATGGATGAAACGATTACTTATGAAGCATTGATGGATAAATTAGGAGAAGCAGACTTTGTCATATCTGTTTTACCTAGCACGCCCGACACAAGAGGGATGCTCAATGCAGAACATTTCAAGGCAATGAAGAACAATGCCGTCTTCATGAATTTCGGTCGTGGAGACCTTTTCGATGAAGCAGACCTGATAGCTGCATTGAAAAGTGATGAAATCAGACATGCTGTGCTCGATGTATTTGAAACGGAACCGCTCCCTGTTGAAAATGAACTATGGGAACTCCCGAATTGCACAGTATCACCGCATGTATCAAGTTTATCTGGCAAGTATGTTGAAAGAGCACTCATCATATTTGAAGAAAATCTAGAAAAATGGTTGCGTAATGAAAGAGATTTAGCGAATTTAATTGATTTAAAGCTTGGTTACTGATAATCAATTACGCCGAGGCGTAATTGGTATAGACAAAAGGAAATGGTCTTTACAGCACTTTAGTTGACATATGTACTCTATTTTAAGTACACTAATGATAATAATTATAAAGTAAGAATCTTTATGAATAGAGGTGCAGAGCGATGTCTGAAGTGAGATTGAAAGACGCGCTGGACACATTGAAAAGTAGTGGAGTTAGAATTACTCCTCAACGGCATGCGATTTTAGAGTATCTTATCTCTTCTGAGTCACATCCAACGGCTGACGATATATATAAAGCACTTGAAAACAATTTTCCTAATATGAGTGTCGCAACAGTATATAATAATCTTCGTGTATTCCGGAATGCCGGACTCATTAAGGAACTTTCGTATGGAGATGCTTCGAGCCGTTTTGATTTTGTGACTCACGATCACTATCATATAATCTGTGACGAATGTGGAACGATCGTTGATTTTCATCACCCCGGGCTAGAAGAAGTGGAACATTTAGCTTCTCATGTAACGGGATTCAAAGTGAATTCCCATCGACTAGAAGTATATGGTACATGCCCGACTTGTGCTTCAAGCGTTGTAAAGGTCAATTAAAAACGTCCGATACTCCTTCTATATGAAGGGGCATCGGACGTTTTTAATTTTTAGGCTCTTCTTTGGCTGCTGCTTTACTCTTTGGTCGGTTATATGTTTCGTCGAACTCTTTACCTTCTAATGAAGGGTCAAGCGTCAAGGGCTCACGACAGTGTCCACACATATCGACGCGTCCGAGCATTTTTGTTTGTTTTCCGCAACTTGGACAAGTAATTTGGACGGCCCTTGTAGAAAGTGTTCCGATCCACGCGTAAACAACTGTGCTGGCAAGAATAGCAAGAACACCAAGAAACATGAAGATGAGCATGACAATCTCGTATTTTCTGAAGAAAATCCCGATGTACATAATAACGACTCCCGCAAATATTAGAGCAAGAGCAAAGGATCTAATTCGATTTATCTTATTTTTATAAGGTTTCATCAATCATACCTCCTCAATATATCCTCAATTACTATAGCATATATTTCGTTTTTCGCGGTATCAATCCTACTTGATTAAAGGATATAAGCACCTTCTCGTCGAAATGAAATGGCAGGGAGGTGTAGCAGTGGAACAGGTATTAAGGCCAATTTATCAAGAGCGGGCAAGTTTTCAAGAGACGCTTGGCGTCATTCTAGTAGAGAAAAGAGGGAAAGGGGATCCGATTACAGATACATTCGATGTGATTCTCCTCATCATAACCGCTGACGATGAAATCCCTATTTTTACGAAACACTACACTAATGGAAATGAGAAAGCCGCTATGCATATAATTAGTGAAAAGCAATTGCGGAAATGGGTAGTCCAAGGAACAAAGAGGAAAGTTGTAGACTGGTTGTTTTATGGAAAAGTCTTTTTTGATCGAAATGAATTCGTAGAAAAAATGAGAATTGAATTACAGGAATATCCTTATTCGGGGCGTAATATGAAAATGGGGTTGGAGTTTTCAAAGTTAGTTAGAGGTTATATGGAAGGTAAGACGTTTTTTGAAGAAGGAAACTTCATGGATGCGTACCATCATGTAGTCAAATCACTTCATCACCTCGCAAGGCTAGCTGTTATTGAGAATGGATTGTTTCCGGAAGTAACAGTGTGGTCCCAAGTAAAAAGAATCGATCCGGCAATATATAAACTATATGAAGAACTTATCATGAGTGAGGAACCCTTAGAAAAACGATTGGAACTATTGTTTCTTGCAAGTGAGTTCTTTATCCATAATCGTACAGCAGATGGAGCCCGTCATATTAATGATGTAATGGCGGCTCAAGAGATATGGACAATACAGCAGCTTCACGAGCACGAAGAAACCAAAATGTATTCAGTTGATTTAGAGGTATTCATCGAATTTTTGATTGATAAAGGCTTCATTCATGTGGTTCAGAGCGATTCTAAAAATGAATTAATCTATCATAGGGATTACAAAGTAATCTGACTGGATACAGGAAAAAGGGGCGAATTACATTCGTCCCTTTTTTCTAGTTGACAGATGAATGCTGAACATGTTATTCTAGTTAACGTCGCTTGGGAGATAAAGTGAAAAGAAATTTTGAAAAGAAGTTTTAAAAGAAGTTCGAAAAACACTTGACTCTACAAATACGAAATGTTATATTAGAGAAGTCGCTTTTGGAGGACGGATATGAGTAACGAAGAATGAAACTCGTTAACTTCGTTAATATGAACCTTGAAAACTGAACAGCAAAACATCAATGAGATATCGCGAGAGTGTGAACGCACTTGAGCAAAACGTTTCGAAGTAAGTCGATTTCGGT